>JAMWZF010000474.1 GCA_024304875.1 Paracoccaceae bacterium | reverse complement strand
GCATCAAGCTGCCTCGGACCGTCCGCGTCACGCCCGACACGAAGGCCAAGGACCACCCGGGCGCCCTCGTCCTCGCCCCGCCTTCGGCGCTTGGGTCCGCTTGGGCGCGCCGCTTCCCCGGCTCTTCGGCCTTCGCGTCCGGCTGGATGGCGCTGCGCGGTGTCCGGCGCAGGCGGGCGGCGGATCGGGGTTTCGTGATCTCGGATCATGCCGACTGGCCCGGCCTCAACGAGGCGATCCGCGCCACCGGGGCCGAGCGCATCTTCGTCACCCACGGCTACACCAGCGTCTTCCGCCGCTGGCTGGCCGATCAGGGCTTCGATGCCCACGTCGTCAGCACAGAATACGAGGGCGAGAGCCTCGACGCCGCCGAGGAGGCCGCGGAATGACCGGGCGGGCCGACCCGTGAGGGACTTCGCCGAGCTTTTCACGCGGGTCGACCAGACCACCAGGACCACTGCCAAGGTCGCGGCGCTGGCGGAGTTCTTCGAGAGCGCCAGCCCCGAGGACAAGCTCTGGTGCATCGCCCTCTTCACCGGCCGCCGCCCCCGGCGGGTCATCACCACCACGGTCCTGCGCGAATGGGCCGCCGAGCGGGCGGGCATCCCTCTCTGGCTGTTCGAGGAAAGCTACCCGATCGTGGGCGACCTGGCCGAGACCATCTCCCTCGTCCTGCCCCCCGCCAGCCGCGAGGAGGACCGCGGCCTGACCGAGTGGATCGCGGAGCTGAAGCGCCTCTCGGCTCTCGATGGTGCCGAGCGCAAGGCCGGCATCCTCGCCGCCTGGGACGTGCTGCCGGGGGTGGAGCGGTTCCTGTTCACGAAACTCCTCACCGGCGGCTTCCGCGTCGGCGTCAGCGCCAAGCTGATGACCCGCGCTCTCGCCCGCGCGACCGGGCAGGAGGAGGCCGTTCTGACCCACAAGCTGATGGGCCAGTGGACGCCGGAAAACGTGACCTGGGACAGCCTGATCGAGGCGGACGACGCGCAGGCCGACCTCTCCCGCCCCTACCCCTTCTACCTCGCCTACCAGCTGGAGGAGGGCACCGACCTCGGGCCGGTCACGGACTGGTTCGTCGACCGAAAATGGGACGGCATCCGCGGCCAGCTTGTCCTGCGCGGCGGCGAGCATCACCTGTGGTCCCGCGGCGAGGAGCTGATGACCGACCGCTTCCCCGAGCTCGCCCGGCTCAAGGACTTCCTGCCGGACGGCACGGTGATCGACGGCGAGGTGCTGGCCTTCGCAAGCGACATGCCCCTGCCCTTCAACGCCCTGCAAAAGAGGATCGGCCGCAAGACGGTACCGAAGAAGCTGCTGGCCGAGGCGCCTGTGATCCTGATGGCCTACGACCTCCTGGAGCACGAGGGCCGCGACATACGGGCGGAGCCGCTGGCGGAGCGGCGGGCGGCGCTTGAGGCATTGGCGAAAGACCTGCCGCCCGAGGCCCCCCTGCGCCTTTCGCCCGAAGTGACAGGCGCCGACTGGGACGCCCTGGCCCAGGCCCGCGCCGTCTCCCGCGACCACAATGCCGAGGGGCTGATGCTCAAGCGCCGGGCCTCTCCCTACCTGTCGGGCCGCAAGAAGGGCGACTGGTGGAAGTGGAAGGTCGACCCGCTGACCATCGACGCGGTGATGATCTACGCCCAGTCCGGCTCGGGCCGGCGGGCGAACCTTTTCACCGACTTCACCTTCGCCGTGCGCGACGGCGAGGACCTGGTGCCCTTCACCAAGGCCTACTCGGGCCTCACGGACGAGGAGTTCCGCAAGATCACCGCCTGGGTGCGCAAGAACACCCTGCAGCGGTTCGGCCCCGTCCGGCAGGTGACGCCGAAACATGTCTTCGAGATCGCCTTCGAGGGCATCCAGGAAAGCCCGCGGCACAAGTCCGGCGTCGCCCTGCGCTTTCCCCGGATGGCGCGCTGGCGGACCGACAAGCCGCTGGCCGAGATCAACACGCTGGACGACCTGAAGGACATGCTGCGAGAATACGGCTGAGGCCCATATACATGGGGCGCGCGGTGCGGTAGGAGGCCCCTTTCCGCCCTCCCCGGCGGCCCCATCCAGAACGGCCTCCCGATGATCCAGACCCTTTCCGATGCGCTGCGCGAGCGTGGCTACGACACCCTGACCCCGGTGCAGGAGGCGGTGACGAACCCGGACCTCGCGGATGCCGACCTTCTGGTCTCGGCCCAGACGGGGTCGGGCAAGACGGTGGGCTTCGGCCTCGCCATCGGGCCGACCATCCTCGGCGAGGACGGCCGCTTCGGCCCCGCCGACCAGCATGACGTCGGCGTGGCCCCGGCGGATGTAGCCCGCGGCGTCGCCGAAGGCGTGCCCGGACGAGGCGCACGCCGTCGCGTGGGCCGAGGCCGGGC
>JAMWZF010000473.1 GCA_024304875.1 Paracoccaceae bacterium | reverse complement strand
GGACATGGGCCGGGAAGCGGGCCTGTCCCGCCGCGTGGTTGCGCCCGGCCGAGGGGCAATCGCCAGTCGGCCGGGCGGAGATGTGGCTTACGATACGGCGACGGCGGCAATGCCGGCGACGGCGAACCACGAGGTAGCAAGGATCAGAAAGCGCATCTTGTTACTCCGTTCCATTGGATCTTGAGCGGCTAACGTCCGCACCGCGCAAAAGGTTTCATCGAAACGTCACATCTTGCGATCCGGCCGGATCCTGCCGCGAGATGTCGGAAACAATCTGCGAAGCGGTGCGGGTTTGTTCATGATCTCGATCGTCCATGGCGCGACCTCCGGTCGCGAAGAGCCCGGCCGCCGTGTCATCAGCGTGGCGCTGCGCCTCGGCCTGCCGTCCGCACAGGCTCTCCGCGGTTGCATAGCCGGCGAGGAGGACCAGCAGCGCCGCGCCGAGGATCCGCATCCATCCGGTCATCCCGTTCCCCTAGCAGGATCCCTCACACCGGCTCGATATCGCCCTCGGCGCGCCTGGCGTGGAACTCCGTCTCCCACGCCGCGAAGCGCCCCGCGGAGATCGCCGCCCGCATGCCCTGCATCAGCTCCTGGTAGTAATGCAGATTGTGCCAGGTCAGGAGCATGCCGGAAATCATCTCCTGCGCCCGGAAGACGTGGTGCAGATAGGCGCGGCTGTAGCGGGAACAGGCCGGGCAGGTGCACGCCTCGTCCAGCGGCCGGGGGTCGTCGGCGTGCCGGGCGTTCTTGATGTTGACCTGCCCCCGGCGGGTCCAGGCCTGTCCGGTCCGGCCCGAGCGCGAGGGCAGCACGCAATCCATCATGTCGACTCCCCGCTTCACCGCGCCGACGATGTCGTCCGGCTTGCCGACGCCCATCAGGTATCGGGGCTTGTCGGTCGGCAGCTGTTCGGGTGCGTAGTCGAGGCAGCCGAACATCGCCTCCTGCCCCTCGCCCACCGCCAGACCGCCGATGGCGTAGCCGTCGAAGCCGATCTCCCGCAGGGCCTCGGCCGACTGCCCGCGCAGGTCCTCCTCCAGCCCGCCCTGCTGGATGCCGAAGAGAGCATGGCCGGGCCGGTCGCCGAAGGCCTCCCTGGACCGCCGCGCCCACCGCATGGACAATTCCATGCTCCGGGCGATCCGGTCCCGGTCCGCGGGCAGTGCGGGGCATTCGTCGAAACACATCACGATGTCCGAACCGAGCAGCCGCTGGATCTCCATCGACCGCTCGGGCGTCAGCATGTGTTTCGACCCGTCGATGTGCGAGCGGAACGAGACCCCCTCCTCGGTCAGCTTGCGCAGGTCGGCCAGGGACATGACCTGGAAGCCGCCCGAGTCCGTCAGGATCGGCTTCTCCCAGTTCATGAACCTGTGCAGGCCGCCCAACCGGTCGATCCGCTCGGCCGTGGGGCGCAGCATCAGGTGGTAGGTGTTGCCCAAGAGGATATCGGCGCCCGTGGCCGCGACGCTTTCGGGCATCATCGCCTTGACGGTGGCGGCGGTGCCGACGGGCATGAAGGCAGGCGTGCGGATGTCGCCCCGGGGGGTGTGGATCGCGCCCGCCCGGGCGCGCCCGTCGGTGGCGGTGAGGTCGAAGGTGAAGCCGGTCATGAGGGCCTATTGGACCCTGGCCCGTGAAAGGACAAGAGCGGCGCAAGAGCCGGGTTCGGCCGGCGGAAGGACCCGATGCGGACGTCGAGGCCGGCGGTTGCGACGATGTCGAGCGACCGCTTCACGGCGCCCACGATCCATCCGGTATCGTTGCCGAAGGCGCCGCCCCCCAGCAGGGTCAGGAACACCGGCCTCTCCGGCGTGCGGGCCGCGATCCGAAGCGTCGCCTCGTAGGCCGCCTCGAGGATCAGTCGGGCCAGCGGCGCCCATCCGGGCGCAGGCGCATAGGCCACCGGGGCGGCGCTGGCATAGACCTGGGTGACGGCGTGGTCCGCGTCCGGCAGGGTGACGCCGCAGTTCCGCTGCACGCCGACGCGCAGGAGCCCGCGGAAGAGGTCCGGGTCCGTGCCGATGGCCGCCGCCGCCCGTTCCAGCCCGCCCGGCAGGGGCAGCAGGTAGCCGTTCCGCATCGTCCAGAGCGGCGGCCCCCCTGCCCGCAGGGCCATGTGCAGATCCCCGGCCATGTCGAGCTGGCGGCCCGTCCCCTGCCCCGGCTGGCCGTCCACCGGCACGAGGTAGTTGCGCCAGATCGTCCCGCCGGCGCAGGCCATCGCGCAGGCCGGCCCCTGGGTCAGATCGTGGGCGTAGCGGGCGATGCCCTCCTCGGGCGTGACCGAAGGGCCGACCATCTCGAGCAGGTTGAACTGCGAGGCGACCTGGATCACCGCGCCCGCATGGGCCGGATCGGCATGGAGCGCGGCTGCAT
>JAMWZF010000472.1 GCA_024304875.1 Paracoccaceae bacterium | reverse complement strand
GGACGATGGCCTTTACCGCGGGCTACTGGGCGCTGGGGGCGCTGCGGCCGAGGGTGATGGCCTTTCTGGGGTGCGACATGGTCTATCCCGCCACGGGCGATACCCATTTCTACGGCTCGGGCACGCCGGACCCGCTGCGCATCGACGTCACCCTGCGCTCGCTCGAGGCCAAGGCGGCGCGGCTGATGGTCCTGGCGGCCCGTCAAGGCTGCGCGGTGGTGAACCTGTCGCGGGCCGCCCATAGCCGGCTGGTCTTTCCGCGCGCCACGCCCGGGACGCTGGCCGCGGCCCGGCCCGGCACCTTCGACGCCGCCGCGGCGCTGGCCGAGGAGGACCGGCTGGCCTACCGGGTCCCCTCGGGCCGCTACTGGCTGGAAGAGGACCGCTTCGACCCCGCGGCGATCGACGCCGTGGACAGGCTCTGGCTGGCGGCGGTGCGCAGGGCGCGGTCCTAGACCAGGCCGCCCTTTTCGAAGAGCGCGCGCAGGTCCGCTTCGGGCCGAGGGCCGATGTGCTGGATCACCGAGCCGGCGGCGACGTTGCCCATCCGGCCGCAGATGTCGAGGGCGTGTCCCTCGGCCAGCCCCCAGAGGAAGGCCCCGGCGAAGGCATCGCCCGCGCCGGTGGCGTCCACGATCTCGACCGGGGCGACGGGCAGGTGCCAGCGTTCTCCGGCCGCCAGCACATGCGCTCCGTTCTCGCTGTCGGTGCAGGCGAGGATGTCGACCTCGGTGCCGCACTGGGCCAGCGCGGTCTCGAAGTCGTCGGTCTGGTACATGGAGAGGAGTTCGGCCCGGTTGCAGAACAGGAGGTCCACGCCGTCGATGATCATCTGGCGGAAGCTGTCGCGGTGCCGCTCGATGCAGAACGGATCCGACAGGGTCAGGGACACGCGCCCGCCCGCGCCCTTGCAGGCGTCGATGGCCTTGGCGAAGGCCGCCTTGCTGTCCGGCCCGTCGAAGCGGTAGCCCTCGAGGTAGATCCACTCCGCCTGCGCCATCTGGGCGTCGTCGATGTCCTCGGGCGCCAGGAACTCGGTCACGCCGAGGTAGGTGTTCATGCTGCGCTCGCCGTCGGGGGTCACCAGCACGATGCAGCGGCCGGTCTCGGCCTCGTGGTCCTTTGGCGCGAGCGATGTCTCGTAGGTCGCGCCGATGGCCCGCAGGTCGTGGGTGAAGATCTGGCCCAGCTGGTCGTCCTTGACCTTGCCGACGTAGGCGGTGCGCCCGCCGAGCTGGGCGATCACGGCGATGGTGTTGGCGGCGGACCCGCCCGAAACCTCGCGCGCGGGGCCGATCCGGCTGTAGAGGTCGACGGCGCGGTCCATGTCGATCAGCTGCATGATGCCCTTCTCGACGCCGGCGTCCGACAGGAAGGCGTCGTCGCAGCGGGCGAGGATGTCGACCATCGCGTTGCCGATGCCGACGATCTGGAAGTCTTTGTTCATGCGGTCTTGTCCTCGTATGGGCAGAGGTCGCGGATCAGGCAGGCCCCGCACTTGGGCTTGCGCGCGACGCAGATGTAGCGGCCGTGCAGGATCAGCCAGTGATGGGCGTGGAGGAGGTATTCGGCCGGGACGTTGTCCTCGATCGCGCGTTCCACGGCGACCACGTCCTTGCCGGGAGCGATGCCGGTGCGGTTGCCGACCCGGAAGATGTGGGTGTCGACCGCCTGCGCGGGCTGGCGGAACCACATGTTGAGGACCACGTTCGCCGTCTTGCGGCCCACGCCAGGCAGGGATTGCAGCGCGGCGCGGCTGCTGGGGACCTCGCCGCCGTACTCTTCCACGATGATCCGGGACAGCTTGATGACGTTCTTCGCCTTCTGGCGGAAGAGGCCGATGGTCTTGATGTGTTCGGTCACGCCCTCCTCGCCGAGGGCGAGCATCTTTTGCGGCGTGTCGGCAACCTTGAAGAGGCTGCGGGTGGCCTTGTTCACGCCCGCGTCCGTCGCCTGCGCCGAAAGCGCCACCGCGACGACCAGGGTGAAGGCGTTGACATGCTCGAGCTCGCCCTTGGGTTCGGGCTCCGCCGCGTGGAAGCGGGCGAAGATCTCCTTCATCGTGGTATAGGGCAGCTGCTTGGCCATGGGCGCCTTTATGGCCGCGGCCGCGGGGGCGCTGCAACGCGGAAATTGGGAGGGGAGGCCCCCCGGGCCAGGACCGCTCCGCATCTTCGCATCGCGCGGCGACGGTCCGGCACCGCCGTAGGAGGGGTGGGTCGAGACCCACCTCACGGGCGCTGTGCACAAGCGGGGTCGATGGACGGCCGGCGGCGCATTCGAGTATTTGTGCCATCCCGAAACAGCAGGGCGCGCCCGTCTGGTTCGGGCTGGTCCAAATACTCATCTTCGGGAGCGAGCTCTCCGCCCGCTCCGACATGTCAGGTCCGGGTGCCCGTGAGG
>JAMWZF010000471.1 GCA_024304875.1 Paracoccaceae bacterium | reverse complement strand
GTCGCCCGATGATTACCGGTATCGGAACGGACATCGTGCTGGTCAGCCGCATCGAGGCGGCGCTGGGCCGGCTGGAGCCGGGGCCGCATACCATCGCGGCGGCGGGGCGGACGGACGCGGGGGTGCATGGCCTCGGCCAGGTGGCCCATGTCGACCTGAGCAAGGACTGGGATCCTTTCCGGCTGTCCGAGGCGCTGAATTACCATCTCAAGCCGCAGCCTGTCGCGATCGTGGACTGCGCGCGGGTGGCGGACGACTTCCATGCCCGGTTCGACGCGGTGGAGCGGCGCTACCTGTTCCGGCTGGTGACCCGGCGCGCGCCGCTGACCCACGAGGCGGGCTGCGCCTGGCGGGTGGCCTACGACCTCGACCTCGGCCTGATGCGCCAGGGCGCGGCGCATCTGATCGGACGGCACGACTTCACCACCTTCCGGTCCTCGATCTGCCAGGCGAAATCGCCGGTCAAGACGCTGGACCGGCTGGATATCGAGGAGGTCCGCCGGGACGGCGGGGGCACCGAATACCGCTTCGACATCCGCGCCAGGTCCTTCCTGCACAACCAGGTGCGCAGCTTCGTCGGCACCCTCGAGAGGGTCGGCGCCGGGGCCTGGCCGCCGGGCCGCGTGGCCGAGGCGCTGGCCGCGAGGGACCGCGCGCGATGCGGCCCTGTCAGCCCTTCGGACGGGCTCTATCTGGCGGAGGTGAGCTATCCGGAAGACCCCTTCGGCCTTCGGGGAAAAAAGTGATCGCGGTTCCGGGGCCGCGCATTTCCATTACCCGCGACCTTGGGCTAACCATGGGGTGAAGAAGGAAGAGTTGTTCATGCCGTCAGCCCATTGCCGCGTCCTCGCCCTCGGCCTCGCCCTTGCCGGATCGGCCGCCCTGGCGCAGGAGGTGACGCTGACGGTGGACACGACCCGCGGCGATGTCGACCGCCTGCGCGACACGATCGAGGCCGCCTCGCTGGTGTTCGGCCTGGACGAGACCGAGGACGCCGGGCCCCAGGACTACGTCGCCGCCGCCCGCGCCGATTACCGCCGCATCCTCACCGCGCTCTATTCCGAGGGGTTCTACAGCGGGCGCATCTCGATCCTCGTGAACGGGCGCGAGGCCTCGGGTCTGGCGCCTCTGGATGCGCCGCGGCCCGTCAGCACGGTCGCGATCAACGTGACGCCCGGACCCCGGTTCGACTTCGGCCGGGCCGAGATCGGCCCCCTGCCCGCCGGGACGGTGCCGCCCGAGACCTTCGCCCCGGGCGAGACCGCACGGTCGGACGCGATCACCGATGCCGCCCGGGCCGCCGTCCGGGCCTGGCGCGCCGAGGGTCACGCCAAGGCCGAGCCGGACGGCCAGCAGATCGTCGCGCGGCATCCGGAGCGCGAACTCGACGCCCGCGTATCCATCGCGCCCGGCCCGCGGCTGACCTTCGGGCCGCTTCTGGTGGAGGGCAACGAGGCGGTCCGCACCGAGCGCATCCGCGCGATCGCCGGCCTGCCCGTCGGCACCGTCTTCTCGCCCGAGGAACTCGACGCCGCGGCCAACCGTCTGCGCCGCACCGGGGCCTTCGCCTCGGTCGCGGTGGTCGAGGAGGACTACCGATCCGACCTCTCCATGCCGATCACGGCGCAGGTGGCCGAGATGGCGCCGCGCCGCATCGGCGCCGGGGCCGAGGTGTCGACGGTGGACGGTCTGTCCTTCTCGGCCTTCTGGCTTCACCGCAACCTCCTCGGCGGGGCCGAGAGGTTCCGGGTCGAGGGCGAGGTGACCGGCATCGGCGGCCAGACCGGCGGGGTGGATTACGCCCTTGGCGTGACCTTCGACCGGCCCGCCAGCTTCGGCCCGCTGACCGACCTTTATGCCAACGCGCGGATCAGCCGTGTGGACGACCCCGGCTATTTCATCGACCAGGTGAACGCCGAGGTCGGGGTGACCCGCAGGATCACGGACGAGCTGTTCTACGAACTCGGCGTCGGCCTCCTCGCCGCCGAGGTGGAGGACGAGTTCGGCGCGCGGGACTATGCTTTCCTCACCTTTCCCGCCGCCCTGACCTGGGACACCCGGGACGAGCCGCTGGACGCCACCACCGGCCAGTATGCGCGGGCCGAGCTGACGCCCTTCCTGTCGGTGGAGGAGGATGCCTATGGCGGGCGGCTCTACGCGGACGCGCGCATCTACCGCAGCTTCGGGGCGGAGGACCGGCTGACCCTCGCGGCCCGCGGCCAGCTTGGCGCCGTCTTCGGCGTCGGGGCCGAGGAGGCCCCGGCGGATTTCCTGTTCTTCTCGGGCGGTGGCGGGTCGGTCCGGGGGCAGGACTACCAGTCCCTCGGCGTCGACATCGGCGGCGACGATCTCGTCGGCGGGCGCGGCTATGCCGGCGGCCAGTTCGAGGTGCGCTACGACGTGA
>JAMWZF010000470.1 GCA_024304875.1 Paracoccaceae bacterium | reverse complement strand
GCCCTTGCCCCCCCCCGACGGTTCCGGCCGGTTCATCACCTTCGAGGGCATCGACGGCTCGGGCAAGTCGACCCAGGCCCGCCTGCTGGCCGAGCGCCTGCCCGGTGCCCTGCTCACCCGCGAGCCGGGGGGCAGCCCGGGGGCCGAGGAGATCCGCGCCCTGCTGCTGACCGGGGATCCGGGGCGCTGGTCGGCCGAGACCGAGATCCTTCTCTTCACCGCCGCCCGGCGGGACCACCTGGAAAAGACCGTCCTTCCGGCGCTGGCCGAGGGCCGCACCGTGGTCTCGGACCGGTTCGCCGATTCGACCCGTGTGTACCAGGGCGCGACGCGGGGCGACCTGCGCGCCATGGTGGACGACCTGCACCGGCTGATGATCGGCCGCGAGCCGGACCTGACCTTCATCATCGACATGGACCCCGCCGTCGCCCTGTCGCGGGGCCTTGCCCGGAAGTCGGGCGAGGACCGGTTCGAGGACTTCGGCCTCGGTTTCCAGGAGACCCTGCGCCACGGCTTCCTGTCCCTGGCCCGGTCGGAGCCCGACCGCTGCGTGGTGATCGACGGCAACCGCGATCCGCAGGCCGTCGCCGCCGAGATCGCGGCCATCGCGCTGTCCTGACCGGCCTGCTATGACGGGCCGATGAGCGAGGACCTTCCCGACCCGACCGCCCTGCCCGGCGCCCCGCATCCGCGCGAGGCCGCCCGCCTCTACGGCCAGGAGGCGGCGGAGGCCGAGGTCCTGTCGGCCTTCGCCTCGGGCCGGATGCATTCGGGCTGGCTGCTGACCGGTCCCCGCGGCATCGGCAAGGCGACCCTCGCCTGGCGGATGGCGGGCTTCCTCTTGACCGCGCCCGACATGGACGGCGGCCTCTTCGGCGCGCCCGAGCCGCCCTCGACCCTCGACATGGCCGATGGCACCGACCGCGCCCAGCTGATGGCCGGCGCCCATCCCCGCCTGTTCCACGTCCGCCGCACCGCGACCGAGAAGGGCGACCGGATCAGCGCCGACATCCGGGCCGAGGACGTGCGGCGGCTGAAGGGGTTCTTCCACCTCTCCGCCGCGGATGGGGGCCGCCGGGTCGTCATCGTGGACAGCGCCGACGAGATGAACCCGACCGCGGCCAATGCCCTGCTGAAGGAGCTGGAGGAGCCGCCGGCGCGCTGCACGATCCTGCTGGTCTGCCACCAGCCGGCGCGCCTTCTGCCGACCATCCGGTCGCGCTGCCGCGAGCTGCGCCTGACGCCCCTTGGCCCGGACGAGATGGCCGCCGCCCTCGCCCAGGCGGGGATCGAGACGGACGAAGGGCCGGCCATCGCCGAACTCTCCGGCGGCTCGGTGGGCGAGGCCGTGCGCCTGGTGCGGATGGACGGGCTGAAACTCTACGCCGACCTGATCGGCCTCTTCGGCGAGCGGGGCCTCGACCGCTCCCGCCTGGCCGCGCTGGCCGAGGGGATGTCGGGGGTGAAGAACGCCGACCGCTATGCCCTCGCCCTCGACCTGATCGACCGGTTCCTCGCCCGCGCCGCCCGCGCCGGGCTGGTGGGGCCGCCTCAGGTGCAGGCCGCACCGGGGGAGGCCCGCCTGCTCGCCCGCCTCTCCCCCCACGACGGGGCCGCGCGGGCCTGGGCCGCCCTCGCCCAGACCCTCACCGACCGCAGCCGCCACGCCCGGGCGGTGAACCTTGACCCTGCCGGCGTCATTCTCGATACGGGCCTGAGGATCGCCGAGACGGCGCCCTGATTTTCCCAAACGCCCGAGACAACACATGCCCGGACTGGTCGACAGCCACTGCCACCTGGATTTTCCCGATTTCGAGGGCGAGGTCCCGGACCTCGTCGCCCGCGCCCATGCGGCCGGGATCGAGCGGATGGTGACGATCTGCACCCGGCTGAGGCAGGAGCCGCAGGTGCGCGCCATCGCGGAGGCGCATCCGGGCGTCTTCTACGCCTGCGGCACCCACCCGATGAGTGCCGCCGATGAGCCGATGACATCGGTGGATGAACTGGTGGCCTTGGCGCAGCACCCCAAGATGGTGGGGATCGGCGAGACCGGCCTCGATTATCACTACACCGCCGAGAGCGCCGAGGTGCAGAAGGCCAGCTTGCGTATCCACTGCGCCGCCGCCGCCGAGACCGGCCTGCCGCTGATCATCCACGCCCGTGCGGCCGACGACGAGATGGCCGCGATCCTGGGCGAGGAGCACGGCAATGCGCCCTTCTCCTGCGTGATGCACTGTTTCTCGTCGGGCGCGGGGCTGGCGAAGGCCGCGCTCGACCTCGGGTTCTACCTGTCGATGTCGGGGATCGCGGCCTTTCCCAAGAGCCGGGAGCTCAGGGACATCTTCGCGTCGGCCCCCGTCGACCGGATCCTTGTCGAGACCGACAGCCCCTATCTCGCGCCCCCGCCCCATCGCGGCAAGCGCA
>JAMWZF010000047.1 GCA_024304875.1 Paracoccaceae bacterium | reverse complement strand
TGCCGGCCGTGGGTGGCGTCGTGCGCCCCGAACTCCTCATCGCGGCGGAGGCGACATGACCCTTCGGCTCGGCGTGCCGTCCAAGGGACGGCTGATGGACAAGACCTTCGGCTGGTTCGCCGCCCGCGGCATCACCCTGTCGCGCACCGGGGACGAGCGCGAATACGCCGGCACGGTCGAGGGGATCGAGGGCGTCGAGCTGCAACTCCTCAGCGCCGGGGAGATCCCGCGCGAACTCGCCGCGGGGCGCATCCACCTCGGCGTCACCGGCTCGGACCTGATCGAGGAAAAGCTGGTCGCCTGGGACCAGAAGGTCGAACCGCTCGCCCCCCTCGGCTTCGGCCAGGCGGACCTCGTGATCGCCGTGCCGCAGGGCTGGATCGACGTCGACACGCTCGACGACCTCGATGCCGCCGCCGCCGCCTTCCGCCGCCGGCACGGGGCGCGGCTGCGCATCGCCACGAAATACCACCGGCTGGTGCGGGAATTCCTGCGCGACGCCGGGGTGGCAGACTACGCCCTCGTCGACAGCCAGGGCGCGACCGAGGGCACGGTGCGCAACGAGACGGCCGAGGCCGTGGCCGACATCACCTCCACCGGCGACACGCTCCGGGCCAACGGGCTCAAGATCCTCAGCGACGGGCTGGTCCACGCCAGCCAGGCCACGCTCTTCCGCGCCCGCGGCGCCGACTGGACCGACGCCGCGCGCGCCACGCTCTCCGAGATCACCGCCCGCATCGGCTGATTGACCATGGGTCAGGGCCGGGCCTAGGCTGGCGCCATTGGCATTGGAGCATTTCGGATGATCACCGAGTTTTCGGACCTGGACACCAAGGGGGTCGTCGCGGCGATCAACGACATGATCGACCACGGCGAGTTCCCCGTGCTCACGACCATGCAAGTGATGTCCGCCGGCGGCATCGGCACCGTCATGCCCGGCGGGGGCCTGCCGCTCATCAACGGAAAGAGCCTTGCCGTCGTGGGCCAGACACAGGTTTTCGTCCCCGCCTACGCGATGGGGTGCCCGGCCTGTCCTCATCCGCTTCAGGGCGTCTTCGTGACCGGCGCCAACATGCGCTTCTGCAATGGCGCTCCGGTGGTCGTCCTGTCGAGCACCGGCCTGCTCTCGGGCGCCTGCGGCCCGCCGAACTTCCAGCCCAGCGAGGCGCTCTACACCAAGGTCAGCGAGAACGACGTGGTCTCCGGCAGGTTCTGAGAGTGGGTGCCTAGAGCACGCCGAGTTCCGCCAGGGCCGCCGACAATTCGGTGGGCAGGGTCTGCTCCTCGGCCCGCCCCTTCGGCAGATCGCGGGGGGCATCCTCGGGGGTCAGGTAGCGCCATCCCTGGAAGGCCCGCTTGCGGGTCGGGGCGACGCGGATCAGGCCGGGCGCCAGAACGATGGCGCAGCGGCGGATGCCGTCCTGGCCGATCACCTCGTCAAGTCGGACGATCGGCTGGCGGCACTGCACCAGGCCCTTGATCACCCAGTAGATGCTGCCGCCCTCCAGCTCCGCCTCCCGCTTGGGCCACATCCGAGTCACGTGGCGGGGGTAGCCGTCGTCCGTCTGCGCGCGCGGGCTTTGCTGCCACAGCGCCAGGCTTTCGACGCTCTCGGTGCCTACGGAAAGCTTCTGAAGGTGTAGATTCGGCATGCCGGGTAGGGTAGACCAGTTGGTCCCGACCGCAAGGGGCGGCCACCACATGTGGTTTGACTCTGGCGGAGGTTCACAATATGTTCTTTCTCCTGCCCCCACCGCCGAGGAGTCGCCCCGATGACCAGATTCGCCGCCCCCATTGCCGAGCAGATCTGGGACATGAAGTACCGGCTCAAGGATGCCGAGGGCGCGGCCCTGGACGGCACGGTCGAGGACACCTGGGCCCGTATCGCCACCGCCCTGGCGGCGGTCGAGGACGACCCCGAGGCCTGGCAGCCCAAGTTCTACGGCGCACTCGAGGACTTCAAGTTCCTCCCCGCCGGCCGGATCATCGCGGGGGCGGGAACCGACCGCTCGGTGACCCTGTTCAACTGCTTCGTCATGGGCACGATTCCCGACAGCATGGCCGGGATCTTCGAGTCGCTGAAGGAGGCGGCGCTGACGATGCAGCAGGGAGGGGGGATCGGGTACGACTTCTCCACCATCCGGCCCAAGGGCGCCACCGTGACCGGCGTGGCCGCCGACGCCTCGGGCCCGCTCTCCTTCATGGACGTGTGGGACGCCATGTGCCGCACGATCATGTCCGCCGGCTCGCGGCGGGGCGCGATGATGGCGACCATGCGCTGCGACCACCCGGACATCGAGGCCTTCATCGCCGCCAAGTCCGACCCGGCCCGTCTGCGCATGTTCAACATGTCCGTCCTCGTGACCGACGACTTCATGGCCGCGGTCAAGGCCGACGGGGCCTGGGACCTCAGCTTCGGCGGCAAGACCTTCCGCACCGTCCGCGCCCGCGAGCTTTGGGACGCGATCATGCGGTCGACCTACGACTACGCCGAGCCGGGGGTGATCTTCATCGACCGGATCAACCAGATGAACAACCTCGCCTACGTCGAGGATATCGCGGCCACAAATCCCTGCGGCGAGCAGCCCCTGCCGCCCTATGGCGCCTGCCTTCTGGGCTCGGTGAACCTCTCGCGGCTGGTGACGGAGCCGTTCTCGGATGCCGCTGCGCTGGACGAGGCGGCGCTGGACGACCTCGTCGCGACGGCCGTTCGGATGATGGACAACGTGGTCGACGCCTCGCGCTTTCCGCTGGAGGCGCAGGCGCAGGAAGCGGCGGCCAAGCGGCGGATCGGCCTCGGCGTCACGGGGCTGGCAGACGCGCTTCTGATGGTCGGGCTGCGATATGGCTCCGAAGAGGCGGCCGGCTGGACCGAGGCGGTGATGAAGCGCATCGCGCGGGCGGCCTACCTCGCGTCGGTGGGGCTGGCGAAGGAGCGGGGGGCCTTCCCGTTGTTCGACAAGGACAAGTACCTGGCCTCCGGCAGCCTCGTTCACATGGACGAAGATGTGAAAAGTGAAATCGCGGAACACGGCATCCGCAACGCGCTGCTGACCTCGATCGCGCCCACGGGGACGATCAGCCTGCTGGCCGGCAACGTCTCGTCGGGCATCGAGCCCGTCTTCGCCTACAGCTACAATCGTCGGGTGCTGATTAAGGACGGCTCCTCGAAGGAGGAGGAAGTCGTCGACTACGCGGTCAAGCTCTGGCGCGACACCCACGGCGACGCCGAACTCCCCGACTATTTCGTCAACGCCCAGACCCTGCCGCCGCTGGACCACGTCCGCATGCAGGCCGCGGCGCAGAAGTGGGTCGACAGTTCGATCTCCAAGACGATCAACTGCCCCGCCGACATCGACTTCGAGGCCTTCAAGGACGTCTACATGGAGGCCTGGGACAGCGGCTGCAAAGGCTGCACGACCTATCGCCCCAATGACGTGACCGGCAGCGTCCTCAGCGTCACGGCGGAGTCTCAGCCGGTGCCGGTCGCCCCCGCCAATGACGACGCCGTCTACAGCTCCGAGCCGCTCGATCGGCCGGCCGAACTCGACGGCGCGACCTACAAGCTGAAGTGGCCCGACAGCGAGCATGCGATCTACATCACGATCAACGACATCGTGGTGGACGGGCGCCGCCGTCCGTTCGAGATCTTCATCAACTCCAAGAACATGGAGCATTTTGCCTGGACCGTGGCGCTGACCCGGATGATCTCGGCCGTGTTCCGGCGGGGCGGAGACGTCAGCTTCGTGGTCGAGGAACTGAAGGCCGTCTTCGACCCCCGCGGCGGGGCCTGGATCAAGGGCAAGTACATCCCCTCGATCCTCGCCGCCATCGGCGGGGTGATCGAGCGGCACCTGGTCCAGATCGGCTTCCTTGCGGGCGAGGGGCTGGGCCTCAAGACCGACCCGCAGGCCGAGGTGGTCAGCCTCAGCCCCAAGAAGGGCAAGGCCTGTTCCTCCTGCGGCTCCTACGAGGTGCGAATGGTCGAGGGGTGCATGACCTGCGCGGCCTGCGGCTACTCCAAATGCGGCTAGGACCGGCTGCTGTCCGATAAGTGAAATCACCGCTTGGCACTAAGCGATCCGGTCCAATCGCGCACTTAACCAAGTGCGACCGGAAAAACTCACGTCAAGAGAATATCTTGCGACCCGTTCTTGAAGCGCCTTGATCGACGCAAATCCGCCCTGATAGCCTTTTCACAGGCGACCGATCCGAAGAGGTTGGCGCCTTGAGGTAGAAAAAAGACAATCAGGCGGGTTTTGCAGGCATGAAAACGGGCTTTCGCGGCACGTTCGTCATCTCTTGGGCACAGACGGAACTGGACGGTCAGGTGGCCTCGCCTCTCACGGCGATGCAGGTCGGCGCGGTCTGGAGCTGGCAGGGGGAGGCGGTTCGGGTGGACGGTCCGCGCGGCGTGCTTCCCCTCGGCGAGGCGGCGGGCATCGGGGAACTCAGGCGCCGGGCGGCGCTGACCGTGAGGCGGCTCCTGCGCGCGGTCGAGGCGGATACACGCCGTCTGGACGAGGTCGAGGTCGAGACGCCCCTCTTCGAGAACGCGTTTCAGGTGACGGACGGGCACGACCTGTGGACCGTCACGCTGATCGAGGCAGGGCCCGCGCCGCATCCGCTCTGCCTCTTCGTCGGAGAGATCCCGCCCCGGCGCACCGAGCTGTGGATCGTGAGCCACGACATCGACCTGAGCAGGGAAGCCCGGACCCGACCGGTCCCCGCCGGTCAGGTCTGTTTCACGCCGGGCACGATGATCGCGACGGAACACGGGGACATGCCGGTCGAGGAGGTCACCCTCGGCACCCGCCTCAAGACCCGCGACAGCGGCGTGCAGGAGGTGCTCTGGACCGGGACGAGGCGGATCACCGGCGCCCGGCTGCAGGCCATGCCCCACCTCGGGCCCGTGCGTCTGGTTGGTCTGCCGGGGCAGGTCGCCCCCCTCGTCGTCTCGCCCGATCACCGGGTGGTGCTGGGCGGCGGTGCCGCGCGGGAGCTCTTCAACACCGACGAGGTTCTGGCCTCGGCCTCCGATCTGCTCGGCGGGCGGCATGCGACCCGCGAGAGGGCCCGCCGCGAGGTGACCTACCACCATGTCATGCTGGGCGCGCATGAGGTGATCTTTGCCAACGGGGTCGAGACCGAAAGCTTCCATCCCGGGAATGGCGCGCTGGCGGGGCTCGATCCGCGCGACCTGGACGGCCTGCTGGCGAGCTTCCCCGAACTGGCCGACGACCCGATGCACTACGGCCCCTACGCCCGCCGGATGCTCGAGCCGCCGGAAGTGGCGCTCCTTCGCCACGAGGCCGCCTGAGGCCTGTTGACAGGCCCCGCGGGTCCGTCTAAGCGGCGCGTTCATTGGTGTTGGTGGCCTCCGCAAGGGGATGCCTGTCGACCTGGCCAAATCCAGGAAGAGGACAACGCCCTTCGAAACCTGAACGAAGGAGATCAGACGGTGACCAAACGCACCTCTGCCAAGTACAAGATCGACCGCCGGATGGGCGAGAACATCTGGGGTCGCCCCAAGTCCCCGGTCAACCGCCGCGAATACGGCCCCGGCCAGCACGGCCAGCGCCGCAAGGGCAAGATGTCCGACTTCGGCCTCCAGCTGCGCGCCAAGCAGAAGCTGAAGGGCTACTACGGCGATCTGACCGAGAAGCAGTTCAAGCGCATCTACACCGAGGCCGCCCGGGTCAAGGGCGACACCGGCGAGAACCTGATCGGCCTGCTCGAGCGCCGCCTCGACGCCGTGGTCTACCGCGCCAAGTTCGTGCCGACCGTCTTCGCCGCCCGCCAGTTCGTGAACCACGGCCACGTCCTGGTGAACGGCAAGCGCGTCAACATCCCCTCCTACCGGGTGCAGGAAGGTGACGTGATCGAGGTCCGCGAGAAGTCCAAGCAGCTGGCCCTGGTCCTCGAGGCCGCCGGCCTGCCCGAGCGGGACGTGCCGGACTACCTCGACGTCGACCACTCCAAGATGACCGCCACCTTCGTCCGGACCCCCGGCCTTGGCGACGTGCCCTACGCGGTGCAGATGGAGCCGAACCTCGTCATCGAATACTACGCCCAGAACTGATCCGGTTCCGGTGCCAGGATTCGGGCCGCTCCCTCGGGGGCGGCCTTTTTCGTTGGCGCCCCTCGCGCACAGACCCTGTCCGCCGGCGCCGCTTGCCGGGCAGGGGGGCGGCCCTAGGCTTGGAAGTCGATCCGAGAGCGAAAGGCATGGCCATGCGCAAGATACAGGTCCAGGGCGTCCACCACATCACGCTAATGGGGGCGGACAGGCAGACCTCCATCGACTTCTGGGAGGGGCTGCTTGGGATGCCGTTCCTCTTCGAGCAGCCGAACCTCGACAACCCGGACGACAGCCACCTCTACTTCGATCCGGGCGACGGGCGGCTGATCACGATCTTCACGTCCGAGAGTCGCGAGGTCGACGGCAGGCGGCTCGACACCCCCGCGGGACAGGTCCACCACCTCGCCTTCAACGTCAGCCGCGCCAGCTTCCTCCAGGCCGAGGAGCGGCTGACCGAGCGCGGCATCCGCTACACCGGCCCCAAGGACCGGGGATTCATGGATTCGATCTACTTCAAGGACCCGATGGGCCAGCTGATCGAACTGGCCAGTTATCGATTCGAGCCGCCCGAGGGCGTCCGCCATGCCGAGGTGATGATCGAAGCGCACCGGATCCGCACGGCGCGGGGCGCCTCGCACATCGAGCCGATCGACCTTGCCGACGCGATCGAGGCGATCGTGGCCCGGCGGCAGGACAGCCTGAGCGCCGACCGCCGGCCGAGGGACCCCTACCCGAAGAAGAAATAGGGGCCCCCGGGGGTCAGAAGCTGACCTTGCCCTGTTCGCCGGCATCGGGCTTTTCGCCCGTCAGGTTGCCCTTGGCGATCTCGTAGAAGAACTTCACGCCGCTCGTCGGCGTGACCGAGATCTCGCCCTGGTTCGGCGAGAACTTCAGCAGCTGCACGTCCGGGTCGTTCTCGCCCCCCTCGAACCAGGCGTCGGCGACGAAGGACCAGACCTCGTCCAGCGCCTCCCGGTCCTCGGAGCGCGACAGCATCCCGTCGACGTCCGCGTAGAGGCCCGCCTTGTCGCTCGAGACGACCAGGCGCGCAGGCTTGGCCCCGTTCGCGACGGACTTGGCAAGATCGGTGCCCTTGGCGGTGATGAACCAGACGTGCCCCGGGACGTCGTCGTCCAGTTGCGGCGACATGGGGATCAGGCGGCCTTCGCCCTCGATCCCCAGCATGGCGCCGTTGACGTCGCCGAGGCGCTTCCAGAATTCGGATTTCAGGTCGGCCATGGGGCCCTCCTTTGAGTGTTCAGGTTGGTGCTGGAGGTAGAACGCGGGGAGGCGCGGGACAGGTCCCGCCGGTCCGGCGGTTTCCAATCCCGCCCCTCATCGCTAGAAGGGGCGTTCAACTTTTCCGGCAGAGGCAGGCCCATGACCCATCCCACCTACGGCCGCATCGACGGTGCCATCGTGATGATCGGATTCGGGTCGATCGGCAAAGGGACCTGGCCCCTGATCGAGCGGCATTTCGATTACGACGCGGACAACTTCGTGGTGATCGAGCCGAATGCGGACAACCACCGCTTCCTGCGCCAGCACAACCTGCACTTCGTGGACACCGCCCTGACGGCGGAGAACTACCGCGAGGTGCTGGGCGGCCTCCTGACCCCCGGCGCCGGCTTCGTGGTGAACCTCTCCGTCGATACCTCGTCACTGGACCTGATCCGCTTCTGCCGCGAGCAGGATGTGCCCTACATCGACACCGTGGTCGAACCCTGGGCCGGCTACTATTTCGACACGACCGACAATGCCGCCCGGACCAACTATGCCCTCCGGCAGGCCGTGCGGGACGAGGCGGCGGCCAATCCAGGCGGCACCACGGCGGTCAGCTGCTGCGGTGCCAACCCCGGCATGGTGTCGTGGTTCGTCAAGGAGGGGCTGCTGACCCTGGCCAAGGATCTCGGACAGAAGGTCGACACGCCGCAGGACCGCGAAGGCTGGGCCGCCCTGATGCGGTCCCTCGGCGTCAAGGGCGTCCACATTGCCGAGCGCGACACCCAGGCCCGCCGCCAGCCCCGCCCGCGCGGCACCTTCGTCAACACCTGGTCGGTCGAGGGCTTCATCGCCGAAGGCTTCCAGCCCGCCGAACTGGGCTGGGGCACCCACGAGACCTGGTTCCCCGAGGGCGGCCACCGTCACGAGACCGGCTGCCAGGCCGGCATCTGGCTCGAACGGCCAGGCGCGATCACCCGCGTCCACAGCTGGTGCCCGACGCCGGGCCCGCAGTTCGGCTTCCTCGTCACCCATAACGAGGCGATCTCGATCTCGGACTACTACACCGTGGGCGACCCCGCCGCGCCGGAGTTCCGCCCCACCTGCCACTACGCCTACCACCCCTCGGACGACGCGGTCCTCTCCCTGCACGAGATGTTCGGCGCCGGGCGGCAGCAGACGAAACACCACATCCTGCACGAGGACGAGATCGTCGAGGGCATCGACGAACTCGGCGTCCTCCTCTTCGGGCATGAAAAGAACGCGCTCTGGTACGGCTCGCGCCTGTCGAACGAAGAGACCCGCGACCTCGCCCCCTACCAGAACGCCACCGGCCTGCAGGTCAGCTCCGCCGTGCTGGCCGGCATGGTCTGGGCGCTGGAGAACCCCGGGCGCGGCATCGTCGAGACGGACGAGATGGACCACGCCCGCTGCCTCGAGGTGCAGCGCCCCTACCTCGGCCCCGTCGAGGCGCACTACACCGACTGGACCCCGCTTCAGGACCGCTGGGAGCATTTCCCCGAGGACATCGACGAAAGCGACCCTTGGCTGTTCCGCAACGTGCTGGCGACGTGAGCCCGGCGCGGACCCCCGGCGAAGATGCCGCCCCCGCAGGCCCTTTGCTTGCCCGCCGCCCCTCGATAGAAGGGCCGGACTCATCAAGGACCCGGCCCGACATGCCCCCGATCACCCCCCAGCCCGGCATCATGGAGATCGACCTCTACGTCGGCGGCAAGTCCAGCATCGCCGGGCGCGCCGAGGTGCTGAAACTCTCGTCGAACGAGAATCCCCTCGGCCCGCCCCCCGCCGCGCAGGAGGCGATGATCGCGGCCGCGGCGCGCGCGCATCTCTACCCGTCGACCGACCACGCCGCCCTGCGCCAGGCCATCGGTGAGGTCCACGGCCTCGACCCCGACCGCATCATCTGCGGCGTCGGCTCGGACGAGGTGCTCCAGTTCGTCACGCAAGCCTTCGCCGGCGCGGGGGACGAGATCATCCATACCGAGCACGGCTTCTCGCTCTACCCCGTCCTGATCCACATGGCCGGCGCCACGCCCGTCTGCGTGCCCGAAAAGGACCGGGTGGTGGACGTGGACGCGATCCTCGCCGCGGTGACGGAGCGGACGCGGATCGTCCTGCTCACCAACCCCGGCAACCCGACGGGCACGAAGCTGGACGATGCGGAACTGGCCCGGCTTATCGAGACCCTGCCGCAGGACATCATCCTCGTCCTCGATGGCGCCTACACGGAATATGCCGCAGGTTACGACGGGGGCGCGGCGCATGTCCATGACCGGCCCAACCTCCTGATGGCGCGCACATTTTCCAAGATCTACGGTCTCGGCGGCCTGCGCATCGGTTGGGGCTACGGCCCGCGCGAGATGATCGAGGTGATGACCCGCATCCGCCAGCCCTTCAACCTCTCGGGCCTGCAGCTCGAGGCGGCCGAGGCGGCGGTGCGCGACCGGGCCTGGGTGCGGGACTGCGCCGCGCTCAACACCGCGCAGCGGGCCCGGCTGACCGGCGCGCTGAGGCAACTGGGCCTTGCCTGCGACGACAGCGAGACGAACTTCGTCCTCGCCCGCTTCGCCACCCCGGACGAGGCCGAGCAGGCTCACCAGGCCCTGCTGGACGAGGGCATCATCGTCCGCCAGGTCGCCGGCTACGGCTTTCCCGAGGGCCTGCGCATCACCGTCGGCGACGCGGACCAGACCGGCCGCGTGATCGACACCCTGACCCGCTGGCGGGAGACGCAAGATGGATGACCAACTCTACGACCGGGTCGCGCTGATCGGCCTCGGCCTGATCGCATCGTCCATGTTCTGGGCGATCAAGCGCGCCGGCGTCGCGGACGAGGTCGTCGGCTACGCCCGCAGCCAGGAGACTCGGGACACCGCGCGCGAGATCGGCCTCTGCGACGAGGTCTGCGACACCCTGGCCGAGGCCGTTGAGGGCGCCGACCTCGTCGTCCTCTGCGTCCCCGTGGGCGCCATGGGCGCGGTCGCCGAGGAAATCGCCCCCCATCTCGACCCCGGCGCCACAGTCACCGACGTCGGCTCGGTCAAGAAGGCTGTGATCGAGGCGGTCGGCCCGCACATCCCCGACGGCGTCCACTTCGTGCCCGCCCACCCGCTCGCCGGGACGGAACAATCCGGCCCCCGCTCCGGCTTCGCCGAGCTTTTCGACAACCGCTGGACCCTGCTGGTCCCCGCCGAGGGCAGCGACAGTGTCGCGGTCGAGCGCCTGCGCAACTTCTGGGAGGCCCTCGGCGCCCATGTCGAGGAGATGGACGCCGACCACCACGACCTCGTCCTCGCCGTCACCAGCCACACGCCGCACCTGATCGCCTACACGATGGTCGGCGTGGCCGACGACCTGCGCCGGGTCACCGACAGCGAGGTCATCAAGTATTCCGCCGCCGGTTTCCGCGACTTCACCCGCATTGCCGCCAGTGACCCGACGATGTGGCGGGATGTCTTCCTGACGAACAAGGACGCCACGCTGGAAATCCTCGGCCGCTTCACCGAGGAACTCTTCGCCCTCCAGCGCGCCATCCGCAAAGGCGACGGCGACCACCTGCACGCCTATTTCACCCGCACCCGCGCGATCCGCCGGGGGATCATCGAGGCCGGGCAGGATACCGACGCGCCGAACTTCGGCCGAACGCCGAAGCCGAAGGGCTAGCCGCCGAACGCGTCGAAGAACGGTGCCACCGCTTTGGCCCCTGGCCCCGTCACCGTGACGCCCGCGCCGAGGGTGCCCTCGATGTCCGCCAGCGCGCCGTTCCAGCTCACCCGGCCCGCCGCGATGGTCACCGAGCGCACCGGCAGGGCCTCCAGCGGGCGCATCCCGTCGATCGGCGCCGCCAGGGTCAGGTCGGCGTCGATCCGGGCGTTCTCGAGGCTGTCCGCGCCGACCACCCCGTCCAGCACCTCCAGATACCCGTCATACTCCGCCCCGCCGGTCCAGCGCAGGGCCACCAGCACCCGCGCGGCCCTGCCCAGCGGATCGGCATCAAGACCCGTGCCCTCCACCGTCGCCCGCCGCACGGTGCCGTCCCGGCCCAGCGAGAGGCTCATCCGCAGGCGTTCGGACGTCACGGTCACGGCCTCGCCCGCGCTTTCCAGGGTAAAGGACGGCGGAAAGGTCACGATCAACTCGCGCGGCCGGTAGGACAGGGCCGAGACCTCGACCTCGGGCAGCAACCAGACGCGCCCCCCGTCGTCCAGCACGAGTCCCCGAACCACGGTATCGAGCCGCGAGGGAAAGCCCCGCGTCGTGATCCGCTCGTAGTCGACCGAGACCCCCGCCTCGTCCAGCGCCGCCTCGAAGGCTTCGACCGCCGCGACCCTCTCGGCCCGTGCGACAAACCACCAGCCCGCGTAGGCCGCAAAGCCCGCAAGGATCGCCACGAGTATCCAGCGCATGGCGCCCCCTTCAAATCCGTCGCCCCCCATGATCTACGAAACCCCGGACAGGAGGGCCAGCCATGTGGGTGTTCGGCTACGGATCGCTGCTCTGGAACCCCGGTTTCGCCCCCGCGGAACAGGTGCCCGCGCGGCTGACCGGGTATCACCGGTCGTTCTGCATGCTGTCGATCCATCACCGCGGGACGGAAAAGGACCCAGGGCTCGTGCTGGCACTGGACGAACAGGAGGGCGCGGCCTGCACCGGCATCGCCTTTCGCGCCGCCGACTACGAGGCGGACGCCGTGCTCCAGATGCTCCGCGACCGCGAACTCATCTCCTCGGCCTATGTCGAGACGATGCAGACCCTCCGTCTCGCCGACGGGCGGCAGGTGGAGGCCGTGACCTACGTCATCGACCCCCACCACCGGCAGTACGTCACCCTGCCGCTGGAAACCCAGGCGGACATGATCGCCCATGCGGTCGGGGGCAGGGGGCCGAATGACGAATACCTCTACAACACCGCGGCCCATCTGGCCGAAATGGGCATCCAGGACCCCGACATGGAGTGGCTCGTCACGAGGGTGAGAGCGATCAAGGCACAGGGATAATTCGTTTGGGTATCGGAGGGGCACCACATATGGTAGGCGGCGCAGGAAAATGAGCAGGACAGGGCCCGAAATGGACCCGATCACGACCGACGCGACCGCATCCCGGGCCAAGACACCGGAGGCCGGACCGCAGTTCAACCAGCCGAAGCAGCAGATCGTCTCGATGCTGCTGGCGCTGGGACTCGTGACCGCGGGGGGCACGCTCGCCTTTCCCCGCGTCGCGCCGGTGTTCCTCGCCAACCCCTACCTCAACGGGTTCATCGCCGTCGTCTTCCTGCTCGGCGTCTTCTTCTGCTTCCGGCAGGTCTGGCAGCTGCGCGGCTCGGTCCGCTGGATCGAGGATTTCGCCGCCCCGCCCATCGGCACCTCCGCATTGCCGCCGGGGCTGCTGGTGCCGCTGGCCACGCTCCTGCGCTCGCGCGGGGCGCGGATGCAGCTGTCCAACTCCGCCTCCCGCTCGATCCTCGAATCCGTCGCCCAGCGGATCGACGAGGACCGCGAGATCACGCGCTACATCGTCAACACCCTGATCTTCCTCGGGCTTCTCGGCACCTTCTACGGCCTCGCCACCACCGTCCCCGCGCTGGTCGAAACGATCCGGTCCCTCACCCCCGGCGAGGGGGAAAGCGGCGTCGACATCTTCAACCGTCTGCAGGTCGGGCTTGAATCCCAACTCGGCGGCATGGGCGTCGCCTTTGCCTCCTCGCTGCTCGGCCTCGCCGGCTCGCTCGTCGTCGGCCTGCTCGAGCTCTTCGCCGGCCATGGCCAGAACCGGTTCTACCGGGAACTCGAGGAATGGCTGTCGTCCATCACCCGCGTCGGATTTTCCAGCGGGGAAGAGGGCGGCGACCAGGGCGTCATGGCCTCGGTCATCGACCACATGGCCGAGCAGATGGAGGCCCTCCAGCTCATGTTCACCCAGACCGACATCGGCCGGGCCGAGGTGGAGGGGCGGCTGACCGAACTGGCGGAAAACATCGGCAAGCTGGCCGAGCGGATCGACGATACCTCGCAGGTCCGCGAGGCGATGGCCTCGGTCGTCGCCCAGCAGGGCCAGCTGATCGCGAAGTTCGAGGAGATCGGCACCGAGGGCCTCGACCCCGAAAGCCGGATGCGGCTGCGCTCGATCGACGTGCAGCTCCTGCGCCTCGCCGAGGAGATGGCCGCCGGCCGGCAGGAGGTGATGGCCGACCTGCGCACCGACATCGCCGCCCTGTCCCGCGCCCTGCGGCAGGGGCAGCAGCCCC
>JAMWZF010000469.1:643-2427 GCA_024304875.1 Paracoccaceae bacterium | reverse complement strand
CCGGGGTGCGCCGGGCCCGTTCTGGCGGCTGGTCGGCGGGATCACGGCGGTCTGGGTGGGCTTCGCGGCGGTCGCCGCCTCAGCGCAGATGGCGCTGGCGCAGGCCGGCCTGCTGGGGCCCTGGGGCGGCAGTGCCTCCTTTGCCCTGTCGTCCGCCTTGCTGATCGGCGCCGGCGCCTACCAGTTCACGCCCCTCAAATCCGCCTGCCTGTCGAAATGCCGCGCGCCGCTGGCCTTCTTCATGTCCCGCTGGGATGCCGGGCCCTGGCGGATGGGGCTGGTTCTCGGCGCCATCTGCCTTGGCTGCTGCGCCGCGCTGATGGGTCTTGCCTTCGTCGGCGGCGCGATGAACCTTGCCTTCATGACCGGCGCGATGGCCCTGATGTTCCTTGAGAAACTGCCCGAGGTGGGGGCGCCGGTGACCCGGCCCCTCGGCCTTGGCCTGATCGCGGCGGGCCTCGCCCTGCCGTTCCTGACCTGACGGAGGACCGATGGACACCGACCGACACGACCGGCTGCCCGTCAGCCAGCGCATCGACAGCCGGATGGCCAACCCGCTGCGCCGCAAGCTGCGCCCCACCGACTGGGCGATCAGGGGCGAGCTGTTCCTCAACTGCTCCTGCACCGTCTTCTGCCCCTGCGTGGTCTCCCTGGGCAAGCACCCGCCCACCGAGGGGACTTGCAAGGCCTGGATGGCCATCGCCATCGACGAGGGGCATTTCGAGGGGGAGAGCCTGACCGGCCTGGGCGTCGGCCTGATGGTCGAGATCCCGGGCCGCATGGCCGAGGGCGACTGGAAGGTCGCGGCCTACATCGACGAGCGCGCCTCGCAGCGGGCCTACAACGGCCTGCTCAAGATCCTCTCGGGCGAGGCGGGGGGCACCACGGGCCTCTTTACCCTGCTGGTGAGCGAGATCATCGGCGCCGAGCGCGAGCGGGTCGAGATCGTCCGCGAAGGGCGCAAGAGGGGTCTCTACATCGGGCGCAAGATCGCGGGCGAGATCGAGATGCTGGAGGGGGCCAGCCCCGACCACCCGGTGGTCATCTCGAACACGAAATACTGGATGGGCCCGGACGTGATCGCGGCCCGGGGCCTGAAATCCAAGGTCCGCGACTATGGCCGGGTCTGGGACCTGTCCGGCAAATCCGGCGAGATCTGCGCCATCGACTGGAAGGGCGGCCGCGGATGATTACCCCCGAGTACTGCCGGACCATGGCCCGCTACAACGCCTGGCAGAACACCGGCCTGCGCAAGGCGATCGAGGCGATGCCGATGACCGACCTTGAGAAGGACCGCGGCGCCTTCTTCGGGTCGATCTGGGCCACGGTGAACCATCTGCTCTGGGCCGACACGATCTGGATGAGCCGCTTCGACGGCGGCCCCGCGCCCGAGGGCGGACTCAAGGACAGCACCGGGATTTGCGCCACCAAGGGCGACTGGGAGGCCCGGCGCTACCGCATGGACGGGCGTATCCGCGAATGGGCCCACGGGCTCGACGGCGTCGACCTGATCGGCAATCTGACATGGTATTCCGGCGCGACGGGGCGGGAGATGTCCAAGCCCTTCGCCCTCTGCGTGGTCCAGCTCTTCAACCACCAGACCCACCACCGCGGGCAGATCCACGCGATGCTGACGGCGGCGGGGGTCAGGATGCCAGACACCGACCTGCCCTTCATGCCGGACGAGGTCTGACGTGGCGCTCTGGATCGCCATCGCGGTCGCCGCGGTCGTCTTCGTCCTCTGGGCGCGGCGGCAGGGGCCGGGCGGGGCGCCCCGCCGGACC
>JAMWZF010000469.1:0-633 GCA_024304875.1 Paracoccaceae bacterium | reverse complement strand
CGGCTGCGACTGGCGGCAGGTCGACCCGGAGGAAACCCGCGCGCTGCGGGAGTTTCGCTGTGCATCCTGCGGCGAGACCGGATACGGCCGGGCCGGACAGCCGCCCGCCACCTGCAAACGCGGCCTCGGCAAGAGCTGACGCCCCAAGCCCGAAAGGAGCGACCCCATGTTCAACGCGCTTGTCGTCGAGAAGGACGAGGAAACCGGCAAGACCTCTGCCACCGTGCAGGAGATCTCCGAGGACCGCCTGCCCGAGGGGGACGTCACCGTCGCCGTCGAATACTCCACCGTGAACTACAAGGATGGCCTGTGCATCGGGCCGGGCGGGGGCCTCGTGCGCGCGTACCCCCACGTCCCCGGCATCGACTTCGCCGGCACGGTGGAGGCCTCGGACGACGACCGCTACAAACCCGGCGACAAGGTCGTCCTGACCGGCTGGCGCGTGGGCGAGGTGCATTGGGGCGGCTATGCCCAGAAGGCGCGGGTCAAGGCCGACTGGCTGGTGCCCCTGCCGGCGGGCCTGTCGACCCGGGACGCGATGGCCGTGGGCACCGCGGGGTTCACCGCAATGCTGGCGGTGATGGCGCTTGAGCGGCACGGAATCAAGGACGGGCCGGGGCTGGTCACCGGCGC
>JAMWZF010000468.1 GCA_024304875.1 Paracoccaceae bacterium | reverse complement strand
GTTCGTGTCGGCCATCGGGGCGCGTCCGTCCGGCACGCCGGGCGGGGTGACCGCGGGGGCCCGGGGTACCGCGGGCGCCTCCTCGGCAGGCGTCTCTGCCACGGGCTGCGCCGGCGCGGCGGCGGGATCCGCCGCCTCGGCCCCCACCGGCGCCTCGACCTGCGGCGCGACCGGCGGGCGGTTCCCGGCCGGCTGCGTGCCCAGCAGGGACGCCACGGACAGCGCCGCGCCCGAGATCACCGCGCCCCAGATCGCCCCTGTAATGAGTCCGCGTCCCATCGCTCTGCCCTCGTCTTGTCCGGCCTCTGGCCTGTTCTTCCGGCCCGGACCCCCTCGCCACGCGGCCTTGACGCCTGCCGCACGGCTTGGAACAACGGGGCCGATCCTTGGGCGAAACCTGCCCGAGGCCGCGCATTTTCGCAAGATGGACGGGGGCGATAGGGCACCGATGCTGCTTCTGATCGACAATTATGACAGCTTTACCTACAACCTCGTCCACTACCTCGGCGAGCTGGGGGCAGAGGTCGTGGTCCGCCGCAACGACGCCCTCGACGTGCAGACGGCGATGGGCATGGGCGCCGAAGGCATCGTCCTGTCGCCCGGGCCGGGCACGCCGGACCAGTCGGGCATCTGCCTCGCCCTGACGCAGGCCGCGGCCGAGACGCGGACCCCCCTCTTCGGCGTCTGCCTCGGGCACCAGACCCTGGGACAGGTCTTCGGCGGCACCGTCCAGCGCCATTCCGAGATCGTGCACGGCAAGGCCGGCGTCATCCGCCACGCGGGCAAGGGCGTCTTCGCCGGGCTGCCCTCGCCGCTGTCCGCCACGCGCTACCACTCTCTGGTGGTGGACCGGGCAAGCCTGCCGGACGTGCTGGAGGTCACCGCAGAGCTTAAGGACGGCACGATCATGGGCCTGCAGCACCGCGAGCTGCCGCTGCACGGGGTGCAGTTCCACCCCGAAAGCATCGCCTCCGAACACGGACACAAGCTTTTGAAAAACTTCCTCGATCTGCTCCCGGTGCCGGCATGAGCGACGCGATGAAACCGCTGATCTTCGCCGCCAGCGAAGGCCCCCTGTCCCGCTCCCAGGCCGAGGAGGCCTTCGAGGAGCTGTTCGAGGGCACCGCGACCCCCGCGCAGGTCGCGGGCCTGCTGATGGCGATGCGCGCCCGGGGGGAGAGCGTCGCCGAATACGCCGCCGCGGCCGCCGTCATGCGGGCCAGATGCGTGCCGGTCAACGCCCCCGAGGGCGCGATGGACATCGTGGGCACGGGCGGCGACGGGATGCATACGCTCAACATCTCGACCGCGACCGCCTTCGTTGTGGCCGGCGCCGGGGTGCCGGTGGCCAAACACGGGAACCGGGCGGCTTCTTCGCGGTCGGGCACGGCGGACGTGCAGACCGAGATGGGCATCGACGTGATGGCGGGGCCCGAGGCGACCGAGCGCGGCCTCGCCGAGGCGAACATCGGGTTCATGATGGCGCAGATCCATCACCCGGCGATGAAGCACGTGATGCCCGTGCGGATGGAGCTTGGGTGCAAGACGATCTTCAACATATTGGGACCGCTCACAAATCCCGCCGGGGTCAAGCGCCAGCTGACCGGCGCTTTCGCCCCCGACCTGATCTTTCCGATGGCCGAGACGTTGCAGTCGCTGGGATCGGAGGCCGCCTGGCTCGTCCACGGCTCGGACGGCACGGACGAGATCTCGATCGCCGGGCCGACGGCGGTGGCCGAACTCAAGGACGGCAAGGTCCGGGGCCGCGAGGTGCATCCCGAGGACGCGGGCCTGCCGGTCCATCCGTTCAGGGACATCCTGGGCGGAACCCCGGCGGACAACGCCGATGCGTTCCGCGACCTGCTGGACGGGGCGCAATCGGCCTACCGCGACGCCGTCCTGCTGAACGCCGCCGCCGCGCTGCTGGTGGCGGGAAAGGTGGACGACCTCAAGGCCGGGGTGGAGCAGGCGGCGGAGAGCATCGACAGCGGCGCCGCGAAGCGGGCGGTGGAGACGCTGGCGCGGATCACCCAGGGCACATGAGGGCCGAGGATCTCGGGCTTCAAAGACTGGGCGCCTGGGCCGAATTGCCGTTTTTCCGGAACGGCTTGCCGGACGTTCTTGAGGCGCTTTGCGACGGGAGGGCCCTGCCGCCCCCGGCGGAGGTCTTCGCCGCCCTTCATGCCACGCAGCCCGACGACGTGCGCGTCCTGATCCTCGGCCAGGACCCATACCCGACGCCCGGCCATGCCCATGGCTTCGCCTTCTCGGCCGCGCCCGAGACGACCCCCCTGCCCCGGTCCTTGTCCAATATCTACAAGGAGATGGAGGCCGATCTTGACGCACGGCCCGCCACCGCCGACCTCCGCCACCTCGGCCCCCAGGGGGTGCTGCTGCTCAACACCGCCCTCACCGTCGCCCCCGGGCAGGCC
>JAMWZF010000467.1 GCA_024304875.1 Paracoccaceae bacterium | reverse complement strand
CCCGGCCCCTACGAGCGGGCCTCGCTGGTCGCGCATTACCTCAAGGCCGAGAAGCCGGCGTCCAAGATCCTGATCCTTGACGCCAAGGAGGCCTTCTCGAAACAGCCCCTCTTCGAACAAGCGTGGGAGACGCTCTATCCCGGCATGATCGAATGGATCCCGCCGTCGATGGGCGGCCGCGTGGCCGAGGTGCGCCCGGACACGATGACCGTGGTGACCGACTTCAACGAATACCGGGCCGCCGTCGCCAACATCATCCCGCCCCAGCGGGCCGCGCAAATCGCGCAGGCGGCAGGCGTGGCGGACGCGACCGGCTGGTGCCCCGTCTCGGGCCTGACCTTCGAGAGCGACCTCGTCCCGAACGTCCACGTCATCGGCGACGCCTGCTTCCCCGGCGCGATGCCGAAATCCGCCTTCTCCGCCAACGCCCAGGCCAAGGTCGCCGCCGTGGCCATCGACGCGCTTCTGCGGGGCGAGGACCCCGCCTCGCCCAAGCTGCTCAACACCTGCTACAGCCTCGCCGCGCCCGACTACGCGATCACCGTCGCCGGGGTCTACGGCGAGGCGGAGGGCAAGCTGTTCGAACTGGAGGAGGCGGGCGGGGTCAGCCCGATGGATGCGGGCCCCGACGTCCGGGCCGCCGAGGCCGACTACGCCAGGTCCTGGTATGCGACGATCACGACAGAAGCTTTCGGGTAGCCTCGTGCTGGCCCTTCTCGCCGGGACGGCCGATGCGCAGGCGCTGCCAGCGCCGCTGACGGCGACGCCCGGCGATCCGGCCAACGGCGAGGCCATCGTCACGACCCGCGAACGTGGCCTTTGCATCCTGTGCCACGCCGGCCCCTTCGAGGGGGTCGACTTCATGGGCGACCTCGCCCCCGACCTCACCGGCGTCGGCGCGCGCCTGACGGTGCCGGAACTGCGCCAGCAGATCGTCGACAGCCGCGTGGCGAACCCCGCCACGATCATGCCGCCCTACCATTCGACCGATGGCCTTACCCGGGTGGGCGCCGCATGGGAGGGCACTACCATCCTCACGGCGCAGGAGGTCGAAGACGTCGTCGCCTACCTCGCCACACTGACGGAGGAGCCGGAATGACCCTCACGAGGCGCCACGCCCTGACCCTCGGCCTCGCCCTGCCGCTTGCCCTGCAGATCCGCCCCGCCCTTGCCACGCCCGAGACCATGCGCGCCGCCATCAAAGGCTTCACCGGCGGCGCGGAGGTCACGGAAGGCGGGATCGAGCTGAAGATCCCCGCGCTTGTCGAGAACGGCAATTCCGTGCCCCTGACCGTCCGGGCGGAGAGCCCGATGACCCCCGAGGACCACATCGAGGAGATCGCGATCTTCAACGAGATCAACCCGCTTCCCGATACCGTCCGCTTCCGCTTCACCCCCCGGTCCGGCCGGGCCGAGGCGCAGACGCGCATCCGCCTCAACGGCAGCCAGCATGTCACCGCCATCGCCCGCCGCAGCGACGGCACCTTCCATTCCACGGAGGTGAACGTCATCGTCACCGCCCCCGCCTGCCGGGAGTCCTGAGATGTCCGCCCTCATCAACGTGCCAGAGACCGCCGCCCCCGGCGACATCCTCGACATCAAGGTGCTGCTCCAGCACCCGATGGAGACCGGCTTCCGCACCGGCCCGGACGGCAATCTCGTGCCGCGCAACATCATCCACTCGCTCCGCTGCCTCTACCTCGGAGAGGAGGTCTTCGCCGCCGAGCTTTTCCCCGCCGTGACCGCCAACCCCTTCTTCGCCTTCACCCTCGTGGCCGAGGAGACCGGCGAGGTGGAGTTCCTCTGGGTCGACGAGGAGGGCGTGGAGCACCGCGAGGTCCGGACGCTGACCGTCGGATGAGGGCGGCCGTCCTCCTCCTACTGGCCACCCCGGCCCTCGCCGAGGACAGGGTGACCGGGTTCGAGCAGATGTCGCAGGACCTGCAGCAGATGCAGCAGGACCCCTTCGCCAACCCCGGCCAGTTCTGGGTGCAGGACGGCGCGGCGCTCTGGTCCGCCGATCCGGGCACGGGCGCGGAGAGCTGCGCAGGCTGTCACGGCGACGCGGCGGAGGCGATGCAGGGCGTCGCGGCCAGCTATCCGGCCTGGGACGAGGTCACGGACCGTCCCGTCGACCTCGCCGGCCGGATCGAGATGTGCCGCACCCGCCACCAGCAGGCCGAGCCCTTCGGACGCGAAAGCGACGCTCTTCTCGCCCTGACCGCCTTCGTCACCGACCAGTCGAAGGGCCTGCCGATCACCCCGCCGGAGGACCCCCGCCTGACCCCCTGGCAGGAGCGGGGGGAGGACCTCTTCACGACCCGCATGGGCCAGCTGAACCTCTCCTGCGCCCAGTGCCATGACGACAACGCCGGCGGGCACCTCGCCTCGGCCCTGATCCCGCAGGCGCATCCGACGGGCTACCCGCAATAC
>JAMWZF010000466.1 GCA_024304875.1 Paracoccaceae bacterium | reverse complement strand
CGGTCTGCATCAGGCCGAAGCGCAGGAGTTCGGTCAGGGTGAGGTCGATCAGGTCGGTGGCGATCCTGTCCCGCACCTCCTGCGGCTGGGTCCCGGCCTCTTCGGCCGGGGCGCCGGGCAGGTAGGTCATCGTCAGGACGCGGCGCGTGGTCCACTCGGCGATGCGCTCGGGCAGGGCGAAGCGTGTATCTCCGGCCAGAAGGCCCCGGAAGGCGTCCAGATGCGCCGCCTCGGCGCGGTAGTCCGTCTCCTCGTGCAGCTGGGTCCGCGCCTCCGCGAGGTAGGGCGCGAGGTCGAAGCCCCTGGGCAGGAGGCCCGACATGCGGATCAGGGCACCCACGTTGGCGACGTCGCTGTCGATGCTGCGGGCGACGCCGGGGTACTGGACCTTCACCGCCACCTCGCGCCCGTCTTTCAACGTCGCCCGATGGACCTGCCCGATGGAGGCGGCGGCGATGGGGCGGGGGCCGAAGGTGGCGAAGTCCCTCATCCAGCCCGCGCCCCATTCGGCGGTCAGCACCTGCTTGAGCTGTTTCGGCGGCATGAAATCGGCCTGCGACCGGAGGCGGGCCATGATCCCGGCCAGTTCGGGCGGCAGCATCTCCCCGGTTTCCATCGAGATGAGCTGCCCCAACTTCATCGCCGCGCCGCGCATCCGGGCGAGTTCGGCGGTGATCCGGCTCAGGTTGCCGGGGGTCAGCAGCAACTCGCGCAGGGCGGGGCGGCGGCCGCGTCCGAGTTCGAACACCCCGCCGAGGGCCATCGAGCCGGCCACGCCCGCGGCCATTCCGCCCAGCCGCGTGGCGCGGCCGAGGCGGCTCGAGGGGATGCGGCGGGCCCGTGTTCTGTCGTCCATCGTCCTCAGCTAGGGGCAGGCGGAGCGCCGCCAAGTGCGGCACAGGGCCCGTGCCGGTGGCAGGTGACGACGTGGTCGTTGACCAGCCCGCAGGCCTCCATCCAGGCATAGACGATGGTCGGGCCGCAGAAGCGGAATCCGGCCTTTTTCAGGTCCCGGGAGAACCGTTCCGACAGCGGGGTCGACGGCGGCACGTCGGACTGGCGGGCGTAGCGCGGCTGGAGCGGGGCGCCGTCCACGTAGGACCAGCAGAAGGCGCTGAAATCCCCGATCTCCAGGTAGGCGCGGGCGTTGGTGATCGTCGCCTCGATCTTGCCGCGATGGCGGATGATGCCGGGGTCGGCGAGGAGGCGTTGCACCTCCGCCTCGCCCCATGACGCGATGACCTCTGGGTGGAAGCCCTGGAAGGCGGTGCGGAAACTGTCGCGCTTCTTCAGGATGGTGATCCAGCTGAGGCCGGCCTGGAAACCGTCGAGCACCAGCTTCTCCCAGAGCGCGCGGCCATCCCTCTCGGGCACGCCCCATTCGGTGTCGTGGTAGTCGGTGTAGATCTGCTCGGGCCCGGCCCAGAGGCAGCGGTCCATGGGCTGCAATTCCCGTCGCATTTTAGTCCTTTACCGGACCTTAGGGAGGATGGCCGCAGGGTGCCAGCGGAGAGGACCAACCGATCGGGGCGACGGGTGCCGCAACTGACATCGACCGAGGAACCGACCAACCCGCTGGACTATGCCATGGCCAGCCGGGACGCCGACGTGCTGGACATGGTCCGCAAGGCGCTGGAGGAGGAGAACTGCATCCTCGCCTTCCAGCCGGTGGTGAAATCCGCCCGGCCCGACCAGGTGGTCTTCTACGAGGGTCTGATCCGTCTGCGCGACGATCACGGCCGCATCATCCCCGCCCACCACTTCATGGGCGATATCGAGGAGACGGACCTCGGCCGCGAGATCGACGCCGCCAGCCTGCGCCTTGCCCTTCAGATGCTGCGCCGCAATCCCGAGTTGCGGCTCAGCGTGAACGTCTCTGCCCGGTCGCTCGGCGACGGCAAATGGCGGCGGGTGCTGAACCAGCACCTGATGAAGGACGAAGGGATCGGCGAGCGGCTGGTGATGGAGTTTTCCGAGAAGTCCGCCATGGCCCTGCACGAGGTCGTCCAGCGCTTCATGTTCGAGATGCAGGCCAAGGGGGTCGCCTTCGCCCTCGACGATTTCGGCGCCGGGCTGACGGCCTTCAGCCATCTGCAGGATTTCTTCTTCGACATCGTGAAGATCGACCGGGGGTTCGTGCGCGACATCGGGAGCAAGCCCGACAACCAGGTGCTGACCGCGGCGCTGATCTCCGTGGCGCACCAGTTCGACATGGTGGCCGTGGCCTCGGGCGTGGAGACGGCGGAGGAGGCGGAGATCCTGGGGAAGCTCGGGGTCGATTGCCTGCAGGGATTCTACATCGGGGCGCCCCGGCTCCGGCTTTGAGGCGGGGGTTCGTCGGGACCCGCCTTGCACCCCCGAAGCCCCGTCGAAGAAGGCTCGGGCGGGGGGCGGGGGCTCTGCCCCCCGGCCTTCGGCCTCCCCCCGAGGTATT
>JAMWZF010000465.1 GCA_024304875.1 Paracoccaceae bacterium | reverse complement strand
GAAGTCGACATGGGCGGTGAGGTCCGCCTGACCGGGGGCGGCCAGAGGGTTCACCGTCTCGTGCCCCGCGACGGCCTGGAAGGTATCGCCGAGGGACCGGGCGGACCCGTAGTCCACGATCAGCGCGGCGCCGCCGCGATCCGCGATGCGCCGCCCGATCTCCCCGGCGAGCGGGCCGGCGGCGGCGCAGACCTCGACAAGGTCCCCTGCCTCGGTGTCCTCCAGCCGGTCCGGGATCGTCTCGGGCGGCATCGGTTCGGACAGGCCGAAGGTCAGCGCACCGCCCTTCAGGCCCACCTGCCGTTCGCGCCAGCCGCCCCCGTCGCGGATGAACTGGCGGATGGGCAGGGCGTCGAAGAATTCGTTGGCGATCAGGAAGAGGGGCGCCTCGGGCAGGTCCTCGGCGCTGCCGTGCCAGATGGCGTCCGGCAGCCGCGTCGCCTGTTCGGTCCGCAATACCGGCGAGACCTCGACGAGGTGAACCTCTGCCGCCTCGCGGAACCCCGGCACCCCGGCGGTGGCCCGCAGGGCATCGGCCATGAGGGTTCCGCGGCCTGGTCCCAGCTCGGCGAGGGTGAAGGGTGCGGGCTGCCCCTGGTCCAGCCAGGCCTGCGCGAGGCACAGGCCGAGAAGTTCGCCGAACATCTGGCTGATATCCGGTGCCGTCACGAAATCCCCCGCCCGCCCGAGCGGCTGGCGCGTCGTGTAGTACCCGTGATCGGGATGCAGCAGGCACAGCGCCATGTATTCGGCGATCGAGATCGGTCCCGTGGCGGCGATCTGCGCGGCGATGCGGGTGGCCAGCGGCGTCATGCCGTCTGCGCCCGCCCCGTCCGCCTCCGCGCCCAGACGATCAGGGCAAGTCCGACGACGATCATCGGCAGGGAGAGAAGTTGTCCCTGGGTGATGCCCCAGTCGCCGAGGCGCACGACATGGCCCCAGGGGTTGCCCGGCGTGACGAACTGGGCGTCGGCCTGCCGGAAGAACTCCACGCAGAACCGGGCGATGCCGTAACCGGCGAAGAAGATTCCCGTCAGCAGCCAGGGCGTCTTCAGTCCGCCCCGCCGGAACGCCAGCCACAGCAGCAGCGCGCCGAGGATCAGCCCTTCCAGCACAGCCTCGTAAAGCTGCGAGGGGTGGCGGGCGCAAAGCCCCATCGCCACCTCGCCGCAGTTCTGCTGCGAGGCGACGTCCGGGAAGATCACCCCCCAGGGCGCGTCGGTCGGGCGGCCCCAGAGCTCGCCGTTCACGAAATTGGCGAGGCGGCCGAGGAACAGGGCGGGGGGCACCGAGATTGCCAGCATGTCGGCCACCTGGCCGAGGGGCGCGCCGTGCTTGCGGCTGACCAGCCAGACCGCGACGACGACCCCGAGGAAGCCACCGTGGAACGCCATGCCGCCCCGCCAGATCATCACGATCTCGGCCGGGTTCTGAAGGTAATAGCCGAAGTTGTAGAACAGGACCGATCCCAGCCGCCCGCCGAGGATGACGCCGACGATGATCCAGGTCAGCAGGTCCTCGACCTGCTCCTGCGTCATCGGTGCGCGGTCCCCCGGCCACAGGCCGGACCGACGTACCGCCGCGACCGAGATGCGCCAGCCGATCAGGATGCCGACGATGTAGGCCAGCGCATACCAGCGCAGGGCGAATTCCGTGCCGAAGAGGGAGACCGAAAAGATTTCGGGGCTCAGGAAGTCGGGGAACGGGATCGCGGCCTGCATGGCGTGGTCGTGGCGCGGTCCCGCGACGGTGTCAACGGTTGAGCCGCACCGGCTCGGCCCCATATGAAGGGGAACCATGACCGGAGACCGACCCATGCAGACCCGCAACAAGATCTTCGACGACCTGTCGCAACTGATGACCAATGCCATGGGCGTGGCCCAGGGCGCCCGCGACGAGGCCGAGACTGCCTTCCGCTCGCTCTTCGACCGGCTGCTGGCCGACCGCGACCTCGTCACCCGCGAGGAGTTCGAGGCGGTTCGCGCGATGGCCCAGAAGGCCCGCGAGGAGAACGAGGCGCTGAAGGCCCGGATCGACGCGCTCGAGGCGAAGACCTCCAACTGAGCCTTTGGCGGGCCGGGGAGGGGGTATCGCCATGGTCGCCTGAGCCGATGGCGCCACACCGACGATCCCGCCGCCTGCGGCGGCCGAGGGACTATTCCCATCAGAAAACAGGGGCGCGAAGGTGCGGCGCCCGTCTTCGCGTCAGCCGGTCAGGGGCGCGAAACTGGCGGCGATCTGTCCGCGCAGCCAGCGGTGGCCGGGCGAATTGTCGGCCCGCCGGTGCCAGATCATGTTGAGCGGGATGGCCGCCCGCTTCACCGGCAGGGGATGCCGGGTCAGACCGCTCTCCGGCCCCAGCCGGTCGATCAGGTGGGATGGCAGGGTGCCGATCACGTCGCTGGACCGGCGCGAAGGTGCGGCGCCCGTCTTCGCGTCAG
>JAMWZF010000464.1 GCA_024304875.1 Paracoccaceae bacterium | reverse complement strand
TCAAGGTCGACGACACCGCGCAGCACAGGATGCACGCCGAATGGGGCGAGGTGACGCCCGAGGCCGCGGCCGAGATGCGGGCGACGAAAGACGCGGGCGGGCGGCTGATTCCCGTGGGCACCACGGCGCTGCGGCTGATCGAGACGGCGGCCCGGGGCGGCCGGGTGGAGCCCTTCCGGGGCGACACCGACATCTTCATCACCCCCGGCTTCACCTTCCATGCGGCGGACGGGCTGATGACCAACTTCCATCTGCCGAAATCGACGCTGATGATGCTGGTGTCCGCTCTCATGGGGCCCGGGCGGATCAAGGCGATCTACGCCCACGCCATCGCCGCGCGCTACCGTTTCTTCTCCTACGGCGATGCCTCGCTGCTGCTCCCCGGCAGAGACTGACGCGGGCGCGCGGTGGCGCGGAAGCGTCATTAACTGTCGCTAGACATTCCGACGCTAGGGTGCGAGGCGCGGCACCATCGACCAGACGGCCGGAAGGGGGGCGCGGCAATGATTCAGGTACTCGGCGGCTCCTGGGCCCTGTTCCTCGGTCTGTTCATGCTGATGATCGGCAACGGCCTGCAGGGCACGCTCCTCGGCATCCGGGGCGAGGCGGCGGATTTCGCCACGTGGGAGATGTCCCTCGTCATGTCCGCCTATTTCGCCGGCTTCCTCTTCGGCAGCCGCCTCGCGCCCGAGATGATCCGCCGGGTCGGGCACGTCCGGGTCTTCGCCGCGCTCGGCTCGATGATCTCGGCGGTGCTGGTCCTCTATCCGGCGGTGACGGATCCCTACGTCTGGACCTTCGGGCGCCTCGTCATCGGCTTCGCCTTCTCGGGCGTCTACGTGACCGCGGAAAGCTGGCTGAACAATTCGGTCACGAACGAGAACCGGGGCAAGGCCCTGTCGCTCTACATGATCGTCCAGATGGGGGGGATCGTCACGGCGCAATACGTCCTTCTGCTGAACGACCCCAGCGGCTTTCTCCTCTTCATCATTCCCTCGATCCTCGTCAGCCTGGCCTTCGCGCCGATCCTGCTCACGGTCAGCCCGACACCGGCCTTCGATTCGACCAAGCCGATGCACCTGCGCGCCCTGATCGCGGCCTCGCCCCTGGCCTCCGTCGGCATGATCCTGCTCGGCGGGGTCTATGCCGCGCAGTTCGGCATGGCGGCGGTCTTCGCCAGCCGGGCGGGGCTCAGCATCGGGCAGATTTCGGTCTTCGTGTCGTCGATCTATATCGCGGCCCTGATCTCCACCTATCCCATCGGGTATCTGTCCGACCGGATGGACCGGCGGCAACTGATCATCGGGCTGGCCTCGATCTGCGCCCTCGGCGGGGTCCTGGGCTTCCTCGCGGGGGGCACCTTCTGGATGCTGATCCTGGCGGCGGCGGTCATCGGCGGCACCTCCAACCCGCTCTATTCGCTGCTCATCGCCTATGCCAACGACTACCTCGAGCGCGAGGACATGGCCGCGGCCTCTGCCGGGTTCGTCTTCATCAACGGCTGCGGCGCGGTGGCCGGCCCCCTGGCGATCGGCTGGACGATGGATACCTTCGGCAACCCCGGCTACTGGCTGATCATCGCGGTGCTGATGGCGATCATGGCCGCCTACGGCGTCTACCGGATGACGGTGCGGCCGACGGCCTTCTCGGCGGAGGACCTGGTGCCCTACGCGCCGGTGACGCAGGGCGCCTCTCCGGTCGCCGTCGGCGTGGCGCAGGAGGTCTATATTGAGGCCGACGAGGAGCAGACCACCACCGATAGGTGAAACAATCGACACAAGGCGTGAATTGTCGGACGTTCCGCAAGTCTGTATCGGTCGTCGGAACGGGCGGGCTGGCAGGTGAGGGCGCGATGAGATCTCCGAGCGAGGTTCTGGAATTCTGGCTGGACGAGGTCGATCCGGCCTTGTGGTACAAGCAGGACGATACTCTGGACGCACAGATCCGGGACCGCTTCGGCGATCTCTGGCAGGATGCGGCAGAGGGCGCCTGCGGTCTCTGGCTGACCTCGGCCAAGGGCGCGCTCGCCTACGTCATCCTGACCGATCAGTTCCCGCGGAACATGTTCCGCGGCAGCGCCAAGGCGTTTTCGACGGACCGCAACGCCAAGGCGGCCGCCAAGGTTGCCATCGGGCGGGACTGGGACCTCCAGATCACCGAACCCGCCCGCCAGTTCCTCTACGTGCCGCTGATGCATTCGGAGAACCTGGCCGATCAGGACCGCTGCATCCGCCTGATGTGCACCCGCATGCCCGAGGCAGGGTCCGACAACCTCCTGCACGCCCGGGTCCACCGCGAGATCATCCGCCGCTTCGGCCGCTTCCCCTACCGCAACGAGGCTCTGGGGCGCGAAAGCACGGGGGCCGAGCGCCAGTTCCTGAGCGGCGGCGGCTACGGCGAGATACTGAACACGCTCAAGGCCGAAACCGAAGCGGCCTGACG
>JAMWZF010000463.1 GCA_024304875.1 Paracoccaceae bacterium | reverse complement strand
CCAAGGAGGCCGCCGAGGCGACGGAGGTCGCAGACGAGATGGCCGCCGACATGGCCGAGGCCGAGACGATGGACGCCCCCGATCCGGGACAGGTCGACGACACCTACCGGCCGAGCGCCGCCACGCCCGCGCCGAAGCAGGCTGAGCCCGTGGCCGCCGAAGAGCCCGGGGCCGCGCCGAAAGACGCCAAGACGACATGAGCCAGTCCACCTCTGCCCCTGACGACGAAGACGAACTCGCCGGCTCGGCCGCCCCGCTGATCGAGCACCTGGCCGAGCTGCGCAGCCGGCTGATCAAGTCGGTGCTGGCCTTCGTGGCCGGCATCGTGATCGCCTTCACCGTGGCCGAGCCGATCCTGCAGTTCCTGCTGGACCCGATCGAACAGACGCTGCGGGACCTCGGCGACCCGTCTCCGACGATGCAGTACACCTCGCCGCAGGAGTACCTCTTCACCCTGTTCCGGATCTCCATGGTCTTCGGCTTCGCGCTCGCCTTTCCGGTGATCGCGCACCAGCTCTGGCGGTTCGTGGCGCCGGGTCTCTACCGGACGGAGAAGAACGCTTTCCTGCCCTTCGTGCTGGCCTCGCCCTTCATGTTCATGCTGGGAGCGTCCTTCGCCCACTACGTGGTGACGCCTTTGGCGATGGCCTTCTTCCTTGGCTTCGCGGACGTCTCGTCGATCTTCGCCAACCTGATGGGCGGGCTGGTCAGCGGGGCGCCCGACGCGGCGGTGGTGGCCGTGCCCGAGACCGACGAGGGCATCCGCATCACCTTCTTCGGCAAGGTGAACGAGTCCCTCGACATCTCGCTGAAGTTCATCTTCGCCTTCGGCCTCTGCTTCCAGCTGCCCGTCCTGCTGACCCTGATGGGCAAGGCGGGCCTCGTGACCTCGCCGGGCCTGAAATCGGTGCGGAAGTACGCGATGGTCGGCATCCTGGTGCTGGCGGCACTGGTGACGCCGCCGGACGTGGTGACCCAGGCGATCCTCTTCACCGCGGTCTACGGGCTTTACGAGGTCTCGATCTTCCTGGTGCAGATGGTGGAGCGCAAGCGCGAGCGCGAACTGCGCGAAGCGGGCGTCCTGGGCGAGAACGAAGGCCTTTACGACGCCTTCGAGGATGACGACGAGGCCGAGGGCAAGTGAGCGATCTCGGCGAAGACGAGGCGCTGGCGCGGATCGCCGAGGCGCTGGAGCGCATCGCGCCGCCGCCGGGGCCGCGGCCGGACTTCTCGGCCGCCTCGGCCTTCGTCTGGCACGTCGACCCCGACCGGCTGGAGCCGGTGGCGCGGATCAACCGGGTGGACCTGTCGCTGCTGGTCGGGATCGACCGGGCGCGGGACACGCTGCTTGCCAATACCGAACGCTTCGCCCGCGGGCTGCCTGCCAACAACGCCCTTCTGTGGGGCGCGCGGGGCATGGGAAAATCCAGTCTTGTCAAGGCGGTGCATGGCGCTCTTGAACAGGATCACGCCGATCTGAAACTGATCGAGATCCAGCGCGAGGACCTCGCCTCCATCGGCCGCTGCCTGGCCTACCTGCGCGGCGCACCAGAGCGGTTCGTCCTTTACTGCGACGATCTGTCGTTCAGCCATGACGACGCCCACTACAAGTCGCTCAAGGCGGTGCTCGACGGCGGGGTCGAGGGGCGGCCGGACAACGTGGTGCTCTACGCCACCTCGAACCGGCGGCACCTGATGCCCCGCGACATGATCGAGAACGAACGCTCCACAGCGATCTCGCCCTCCGAGGCGGTGGAGGAGAAAGTGTCGCTCTCGGACCGCTTCGGCCTCTGGCTGGGGTTCCACCCCTGCGGTCAGGACGAGTACCTGTCGATGATTCAAGGCTACTGCGCAGCCTTCGGGGTCGAGATATCTGCGGAGGACCTGCGAGCCGAGGCCATTGAATGGCAGGCGACGCGGGGCTCGCGCTCCGGCCGGGTGGCCTGGCAGTTCTTCACCGATCTCGCGGGTCGGCACGGCGTCGCGCTGGGGTAGGGCCGCCGCCGCTGGTGCCTCTGTCCGGGCCGCGCGCCGGCTTGGGCCTCGGATGCGTTTTTCTGCCAGAATGAAGCAGCAGAGCGCGCCTCCTCCTTCATTCTGGTCGAAAAACGCACTGGCGCGACGTCTGTCGCCTCGAAAGTCCATCAGGCCGATGGCGGAGATGGCCGTCAGGTGGGTCTCGACCCACCCTCGGGTCAGGGCAGGTAGTCGTTCGGATCCACGCTCTCGAGCCCTTCGCGCACCTCGAAGTGCAGGAACGAGGGATCGCCGGCGGGGATCTTGGCGATGGTCTGGCCGGCGCTGACACTGGCCCCCCGTTCGACCGCGACGTCAGTCAGGTTCACGTAGACCGTCAGGAGGTTGTCCGAGTGGCGGATCACCACGATGGCGGCGCCATCGGTGTTCTGGGGGATCGCGGCGACGGTGCCGGCGCCGGCGGCCTGG
>JAMWZF010000462.1:869-2447 GCA_024304875.1 Paracoccaceae bacterium | reverse complement strand
TCGCCCCCGCGAGGTAGAGAGCCAGGACAAGCAGCGCCGCCAGCCCCGCGAAGAGCCCCGCCATCCGCCGCCCCGTCCAGCGCCGGGACCGGCCGATCGGCTGCGCCGTGCGCCGCGCCTCGGCCATCTCCTCGGCCTGGTGCAGTTCGATGGATTCGCGCAGCTGCCGCTCGATCGTGTGCAGCGGATTGAGCGAGGTCATCGGCTCCTGGAAGATGAAGCTGATGTCGTTGCCCCGGACCCGGCGCAGCTCGGCCTCGTCCGCGCCGACCATCTCGGCCCCGTCATAGGTCACGGACCCCGCGACCTCCGCCGCCTCGCCGAGGAGCTGCACGGTGGACAGGGCGGTGACGGACTTGCCCGACCCGCTCTCGCCCACCAGCGCGACGGTCTCACCGCGGCCCACGTCGAAGGTGACGCCCTTCACCGCGTCGATCCGCCGTCCGTCCTGCCGGAAGGCGACGCGCAGGTTGCGGACCCTCAGAAGCGCGCTCATCGGTCCATCTCCCGCCGGCGGCTGGCCGCGTGGTCGGAGAAGGCCTCGCCCGTCGGCGCGTATTCCTCCGCCGCCTCGCCGGCCTCCAGCGCGGGCTGCCCGCCCGGCGCGGCGCTGAAGGTCTTGCGCGGGTCGAAGGCGTCGCGGACCCCCTCGAAGATGAAGACCAGCAGCGACAGCATGATCGCGAAGGTGAAGAAGGCGGTGAAGCCCAGCCAGGGCGCCTGAAGGTTCTGTTTCGCCTGCAGGGTCATCTCGCCCAGCGAGGGCGCCGAGGACGGCAGGCCGAAGCCGAGGAAGTCGAGCGAGGCCAGCGTCGCGATGCCGCCGGTGATGAGGAACGGCAGCATGGTGATCGTCGCCACCATTGCGTTCGGCAGGACGTGCCGGAACATGATCTTGGTGTCCGACACCCCCAGCGCCCGCGCCGCCCGGACGTATTCGAAGTTCCGCGCCCGCAGGAACTCGGCCCGCACCAGCCCGACCAATGCGGGCCAGCCGAACAGCACCGTGATGAACACAAGCAGCCAGAAGGAGCGCCCCAGGATCGCGAAGATGATGATGATGACGTAGAGCGACGGGATGCCCGTCCAGATCTCGATGAAGCGCTGGAACAGAAGGTCGGTCCAGCCGCCGAAGTAGCCCTGCACCGCCCCCGCCACGATCCCGATGAGGGAGGCGGCGGTGGTCACGATCAGGGTGAACAGGACCGACAGGCGGAAGCCGTAGATCACCCGCGCCAGCACGTCCCGCTTGGTGTCGTCGGTGCCCAGCAGGTTCGCGCCCCGCTTGTCCTCGGGCAACAGGCCGAAGCGCCAGACGTCGATGCCGTCGGCCCTCTCGGCCGTGGCCGCGTCGTCCACGTACCAGCCGATCACGTTCGGCGGGCCGGGGGCCACGCCGGGGCGGTCCACGATTGTCGTGTAGGAATAGGGCACCAGCGGCCAGCGCAGCCAGCCTTCGACGAAGTCGGGATGCTCGAAGGTGCCGGCCTCGACCGCCGCCAGGGTTTCCTCCGGCGCGTCGAAGCAGGGGTCGGCCACGCCGCCCGTGCGGATCAGGCAGGCGACCTCGATGTCGCG
>JAMWZF010000462.1:0-859 GCA_024304875.1 Paracoccaceae bacterium | reverse complement strand
CCGAAGTCCTGCTCGGAATAGAAGCTGAAGATCGGCATCCGCCACTCGCCCCGGTAGCTCACCAGCACGGGTTTGTCGTTCGCCAGCACCTCGGCGAAGAGGCTGAGCCCGAAGAGGATCCCGAAGATCCACAGCGACCAGACCGCCCGGCGGTTGCGGCGGAAGTTGTCCAGCCGCCGACGGTTCAGCGGCGACAGCAGGCCCTTGGGCACCGGCGGCGGCGCGGGCCTCTCCCCTGTGGGGGGCGGCGTGTGTTCGGTCACGGCCATGCCCTACCCCCTGCTCTCGAAGTCGATGCGCGGGTCGATGATGACATAGGTCAGGTCGGTGATGATCCCGACCACGAGGCCGATCAGCGAGAAGGCGAAGAGCGTGCCGAAGACCACCGGGTAGTCCCGCGCCACCGCCGCCTCGAACCCGAGGCGCCCCAGGCCGTCGAGGCTGAACAGCGTCTCGATGATGAGGCTGCCGCCGAAGAACACGCCGATGAACAGCGCCGGGAAGCCGGAGATGACGATCAGCATCGCGTTGCGGAAGACATGGCCGTACATCACCCGCCGCTCGGTCAGGCCCTTGGCGCGGGCGGTCATCACGTACTGCTTCTTGATCTCGTCGAGGAAGGAGTTCTTGGTCAGCAGGGTCAGCGTCGCGAAGGCCCCGATGGAGGAGGCGAAGACCGGCAGGAAGATGTGCCAGAAGTAATCGCCCACCTTGCCGAAGAGCGTGCCCATGCCCTCGCCCCGGGCGCCGCCGGCGGGCACCGCCTGGATCAGCCCGAAGACCGAGCAGAGGCCGATGACGGCGATCGAGGCCGCGACGCCCCAGAGCGACATCGCCAGGAGGCGGCCGAAGCGGCGGG
>JAMWZF010000461.1 GCA_024304875.1 Paracoccaceae bacterium | reverse complement strand
CGGGAAAACGTAGCTGGGGTAGGTAATGAATGGGATCGTGCCGAGTTCGATCATCGTGCCCCGGTTCCAGTTCGACACCATGGAGCCGAAGGTCGCGTAGGTCAGCGCGCCGTAGATCACTGTCGCGATCCCGGCGACGCTGAGGTCCGAGAGGGCCTTCAGCCAGTCCGGCAGGAAACTCTCGATCAGTTCGACGGACACCATCTCGTCCTTCAGCTCGATCCAGGCCAGCGGCAGGAAGGCGAGCGGGACCATGTAGTAGCGGGCGACCGTCGCGTTGGTGATGCTGAAGGAGAACCGGAACAGGTTCCGCAGCACTACATCGAGACAGATGTGCAGCATCATCACGACGATGGCGATGGCCCCGATCAGGGCCAGGAGCCGCGTGACGCGGGACGAGAACTTCAGGACGGCGTCCATGACGTCGCGGCGCTCCCCACCGAGGACAGGGTGCCGCCCCGGCCGGAACCGGGGCGGCGGATCAGGCTCAGAGGCCGTAGGTGCTCAGGTCGACATCGGCCCAGATCCGCTCCCAGGCCAGCTCGGCCAGGGCGTCGGGGTCGTTGCCGATGTCGGCGATGGCGGCGGACCATTCGTCGACCAGCGCCACGAAGTCGGCGGCCACGTCACCGGCCTCCGCCACCTGCGCGTCCCGGTCCTCCTGCGCGAAGGCCTCGACCGCCGCGATCAGTTCGTCCGAGGCTTCGATCACCGTGATGTCCGAGGCATTCACCTCTTCCCAGGCCGCTTCCGGCAGCTGGAAGGCCCAGCGATCGGTGAGGTCGAAGTTCGCCCGGTTGGCGGCGCGAACCACGGTGGCCCGCTCCTCCTCCGACATGCCTTCCCAGGTCGGCAGGGCGAAGGTGAAGTTCGACGTGGCGTGGTAGGTCCCGATCGGTACGGTGTTGAAGTGCGTCGCGGTGTCCACCAGCCGGTAGGACAGCATGTCGACGATCGAGGCCATCGAGCCGTCGATGGTCCCCTGGCTCATCGCCTCGAACTGGTCGCCCACGGCCATCGGCACGCCGCTGGCGCCAAAGTGCTCGGCCCAGCGCGAATAGGGCGCTCCGCCGGAGCGCAGGCGCAGGCCCTGCAGGTCCTCGACCGTCTCGACCGGGGTGGTGGTGATCAGGCCGTAGACATCGGACGACCCGGCGCCCAGGAAGACACCGCCGAAGGCCTTGTATTCCTCCTGGCAGGGCGCGCAGTTCACGACCCATTCGGTCATCGCCAGCGCCATCGCGTGCGGGTCCCGCCCCTGAAGGGCGAGGTCCCCGGCAACCCCCGTGACCGGGAAGTCGGCGGCGAAGTAGAGCGGCAGCGAGTTGCCCACGTCGGCAAGCCCGGACTGGAGCGCGTCGCCCACCTGCGGCAGAGCCACGACCTCGGGGCCGAAGATGGTCGCCGGCATCGACCCGCCGGATTCCTCGGCCAGGTATTCGACGAAGTGTTCGTACATGTAATAGGCCGGGTGGGCCGGCGGGGCCGCGGGGGCCAGCCGCAGGTCCTGGGCCGATGCAGCCCCGGCAATCGTGGTGCCGGCGAGGGCCAGCGCGGTGAAGGTGCGTGTCAGTGTCATGTCTATCCTCCCTTGGATGTCGTCTCGTGGTCGAAGCGCCCCGTCAGCCGGCCTCCAGCCCGGCGTAGCGGCGCAGCAGTCGGGCCAGGTCCCTGGCCTCGTCCGGGCTCAGCCCGTGCTGGTGGTAGTCGTCCTGCCCCAGAAAGGCGGCGCGGTTGTCCTCGAGGAACTGCTCGCCCGCGGGGGTGATGAACAGCCGGACGGAGCGGCGGTCGTTTTCCGGGATCACCCTGCGCAGCTGTCCCTTGTCCTCGATCCGGCGGATCATCTTGGTCATATGCGCCGGCTTGATCCGAAGCGCCTCGGCCACCACGCCCTGGCGCACGCCGGGATTACGGCGGATGACCCAGAGGGCCGAAAATTCGCCCGGCCGAAGGTCCGCCGCGCCGAAGCTGGCATAGAACCGGTCGAAGGCGCGGACCTGCGCGACCCGCAGGAGGAAGCCGAGCGACTCCTCCAGCTCGCCCAGCGACAATTGCCCCTCGGCCGTCTGCGCCAGCTCGGCCGTCATCCGCGCGCCCCCGGCGCCGCCACTTTGGCCGCCCGCTTTTCGAGGAAGGCGCGCAGGCGTTCCTCGGCCTCGGGGCTGGTTGCGGTGAAGGAGGCCATGAAGCTCTCCATGAAAAGCCCATCGTCGCGAGGCATCGCTTGGATGCGCGGCAGGGCGTTGATGATGGCGTAATTCGACAGCTCGGCATTGCCGGCGGCCTTCTGGGCGAGGTCGATGCAGGTCCGAAGCGCCTCGCCCTCGGGCACGACGTACTGGCAGAGGTTCCAGTTCTCGGCGGTCTGCGCATCCACCGACCGGCCGGTCAGCATCATGTCTGTCATCCGGGCGACGCCCATCAGCCGCGCGATCCGCACCGACCC
>JAMWZF010000460.1 GCA_024304875.1 Paracoccaceae bacterium | reverse complement strand
GCTCACCTCCTCCGCTCTCGGCAAGGCCATCGCGGCCGAGACCGGGGCCGAGGCGCTCGCCTTCTTCGACGCCATCGCGCCCATCGTTCATGCGGACAGCATCGACATGAACGTCGCCTGGCGCCAGTCCCGCTACGACAAGGGCGAGACCGAGGAAGAGCGGACCGCCTACATCAACTGCCCGATGACGAAGGACCAGTACGAGGCCTTCATCGACGCCCTGCTGGCGGCCGAGAAGACCGAGTTCCACGAGGGCGAGACGGCCGGCTACTTCGACGGCTGTCTGCCGATCGAGGTCATGGCCGAACGCGGCCGCGAGACCCTGCGGCATGGCCCGATGAAGCCCATCGGCCTGACCAATGACCACGACCCGCAGGTCAAACCCTACGCCGTGGTTCAGCTCCGCCGGGACAATGCGTTGGGGACGCTCTACAACATCGTCGGCTTCCAAACCAAGATGAAGTACGGCGCCCAGACGGACGTTTTCCGCATGATTCCGGGCCTTTCCGAGGCGTCTTTCGCGCGGCTCGGCGGCATCCACCGCAACACCTTCCTGAACTCCCCGACCCTGCTGGACGGCCAGATGCGCCTGAAATCCCGGCCGAACATCCGCTTCGCCGGGCAGATCACCGGGGTCGAGGGCTACGTGGAGAGCGCCGCGATGGGACTCCTCGCCGCGCGGCTCGCCGTGGCCGAACTCCGCGGCGAAACGCTGCCGCCGGTCCCCCCGACCACGGCCACCGGCGCCCTCGTCACCCACATCACCGGCGGCGCCGATGCCAAGACCTTCCAGCCGATGAACGTCAACTTCGGGCTCTTCCCCCCGGTCGACCTCAAGGGCGGGCGCAAGAACCGGCCCGCCCGGTACAAGGCCTACACCGACCGGGCCAAGGCCGACTGGCAGGGCTGGCTGGCGGCGGTGGACGGGGCGCTGGCCGCCGAATAGGCTCGCGGCCATGACGGACGGAAAGCTTTCACAGGTCTACACCCTTGGCGGCCCGGACGAGGTCACCGCCTTTTACGACGACTGGGCCGAGACCTACGACGCCGAGCTGACGCGCAATGGCTATGCCACGCCGCGGCGTTGCGCGGCGGCGCTCAGGGCCGCCGACCTGCCGCCGGCCGCGCCGATCCTCGACATGGGCTGCGGCACGGGGCTGTCGGGCCTGGCCCTCGCACGCGAGGGCTTCAGCGACATCGACGGCACCGATGCCTCCGAAGGCATGCTGGCCGTCGCCGCGCGGCGGGCGTGTTATGGCCGTCTCATCCTCGCCGGTGAGGAAGAGGAAGAGGTCACGCCCGGGACCTACGACGCCGTCGTCGCCGCCGGCGTGATCGGCTCGGGCGCAGCCGAGCCCTGGCTCTTCGGACACTCCCTGGGACTGCTGTCGCCCGGCGGACTGCTCTGCCTGTCGCTGAACGATCATTCGCTTCAGATGCCCGAGTTCGCCTGCCTGATCCCCGACGCCGTCGAAAACGGCCGGGTCCGGGTGCTGTCCGAGGAATACGGCGACCACATTCCCGGCCTCGGCTCGAAAAGCGCGGTCTATGTCCTTGAAACGCTGTGACATACCGGACCCGCTTCGCGCCCTCGCCGACCGGCCCCCTGCACCTCGGCCATGCCTTCTCGGCGCTCACGGGTTTTGATCGCGCGCAGGCGGCCGGGGGGCAATTCCTGCTGCGGATGGACGACATCGACCGGGACCGGTCGAAACCCGCATACGCGGCCCAGGCGATGGATGACCTCAGATGGCTCGGCCTCACCTGGCCGGAGCCTGTCCTGTTCCAGTCCGCCTCTGCGCCGGCTGTCCAAGCCGCGGTGGAGAGGCTCGCCGCACTGGGGCTGACCTATCCCTGCTCCTGCACGCGCTCGGACATCGCCGCCGCCGCCGGCGCCCCTCAGGAGGGCGCGCCACTCCACGGCCCGGACGGCATCGTCTATCCCGGCACCTGCCGCGGCCGGCCTATGGCCCACTTTCGCGAGGGCGACGCGCTCCGCCTCGACATGGCCCGCGCCGCCGCGCAAGGCGCCCTGCCGTCCTTCGAGGAGACCGGTCCCTTGCACGCCGGCATCCACCGTCTCGATGCGGCGGCGCTTATCCAAACGGTCGGCGACGTGGTGATCGCCCGCAAGGGCGGTGGCATCGCCTATCACATCTCGGTCGTGGTGGACGACCACGGCCAGGGCATTACCGAAGTCGTGCGCGGCGCCGACCTCTTCGACACCACCCCCATCCATGTCCTGCTGTTCCACCTTCTCGGCTGGCCCGTCCCGGCCTACCACCACCACCGGCTGATCCGGGACGAGGCCGGCAAGCGGCTGGCCAAGCGCGACGATGCCCGCGCCATCGCCACCTACCGGGCCGAGGGCCGCACCCCAGCCGACATCCGCGCGATGGTCGGTCTCTGAGGCACCGCCCCTGCTCCTCTTTTCGCCCCAAATACCTCGGG
>JAMWZF010000046.1 GCA_024304875.1 Paracoccaceae bacterium | reverse complement strand
TGACATAGGTGCCCCCCCGCATGATCCCGCCCACCAGCACGCCCTCGGGCAGGTCGATGTCGCTGATCTTGCTGCCGGCCATGGGCGAGGTCGACAGGACCTGCGCCTCGATCATCTCGGCCTCGGCATCACCGATGGAATAGACGCCCCGCACTCGTCCGTGCCGGATGTGCCGCAGGATCGAGCTGACGGTCGTGGAGCGCGGGTTGATGTAGGCGTCGATGTCGAGGGGCTGCATCAGCGGCACCAGCGTCGGATCGTTGGCGAGGCAGATCGCCATGGGGCAGCCCATCCCCTTGGCCCGCACGGCGGCCAGCAGGTTGGTCTTGTCGTCGTCCGTCACCGCCAGCACCGCGTCCGCCTGCCGGATGCCCGCCTCTTCCAGCAGCGCTGTGTCGAGGCCGTCACCGTTCAGCACGATGGTCCGCTCGAGCGCATCGGCGGCCTTCTCGGCGATCAGGCGGTTGCGCTCGATCACCTTGGCGCGGACGCGCTGGGTCCGCGTCTCGAGCGCACGGGCCACGGCGAGGCCGACATTGCCGCCGCCGATGATGACCACCCGCTCCTGCTTGGCCGTGGTCTTGCCGAAGATCTCGAGCGTGCGGTTCATGTCGTCGGTATGGGCGAAGACGTAGACCTGATCGCCGGGGAACATCTGGTCGCCCGGGTCGGGCGCGAAGAGGCCGGTGTCCCGGCGGATGCCCACGACCCGGGCGCGCAGGGTCGAGAAGAGGTCGGTCAGCTGCCGCAGGGGCGTGTTGATGACCGGGCAGTCCTCTTCCAGCGCGATGCCCAGCAGCGTGCCCTTGCCGCCGAGAAAAGTCTCGGTATCGAAGGCGGCGGGGGCGGAGAGCCGCTGCAAGGCCGCCTCGGCCACTTCCTTCTCGGGCGAGATGACCACGTCGATCGGCATGTGATCGCGGCGGTAGAGGTCGGAGTAGATCGCGTCGAGGTAGGACTGCGAGCGCAGGCGCGCGATCTTGCGGGAGACGCTGAACACCGAATGGGCCACCTGGCAGGTGACCATGTTCACCTCGTCCGAATGGGTCGCCGCGATGATCATGTCGGCGTCCCGGGCCCCGGCACGGTCCAGCACGTCGGGATAGGAGGCAAACCCGGCGATCCCGGTGACGTCGAGCGACTCCGTCGCCCGGCGCACCAGTTCGGCGTTGTTGTCGACGACGGTAACGTCGTTGCGCTCGCCCGACAGGTGGCGGGCGATCTGCCAGCCCACCTGCCCCGCACCGCAGATGATGACCTTCATCCAGCCGCCTCAGAGGTTCCGGTTGATCGGGTGGTGACAGAAGCCACGGGGGCGGTCAATGGACCGCCCGCGTCTCAGGAGGCCGCCCGCTCCTCCTCGATATAGGCCACGCGGGCGCCGGACTTGTTCGATGTGACCACGCCGAGGGACTTCAGCTTGCGGTGAAGGGCCGAGCGTTCCATGCCCACGAAGGCCGCAGTGCGGGAGATGTTGCCGCCAAAGCGGTTGATCTGGGTCAGCAGGTACTCCCGCTCGAACAGCTCGCGCGCCTCGCGCAGCGGCAGGGTGGCGAGGCCGCCGGACAGGACGACGCGGCCGTCGCCTTCGGACTGCCCCTCCTCGCCCGAGGGCAGATCCTTGGCGGTGATCTCGGAGGCGCCGTCCCCGAGGATCAGCACCCGCTCGATCACGTTCTTGAGCTGCCGGACGTTGCCCGGCCAGACCATCGTCTGAAGCAGGGCCTTGGCGTCCTCGGCCAGCGTCTTGAGCGGCAGACCTTGCGTCTTGTTGAAGAAGGCCATGAAGTGCTCGGCCAGCACGGGAATATCCTCGCGCCGCTCCTCAAGGCCCGGCACATGGATCGGGACCACGTTGAGACGGTGATAGAGTTCCTGACGGAAGTTCCCGGTCTCGATCTCCAGTTCCAGGTCGCGGTTCGTCGAGGAGATGACCCGCAGATCCACCTGCACCTTGTCGGTGCCGCCGACGCGCTGGAATTGCTGATCGACCAGCACCCGCAGGATCTTGGACTGGGTGCCCAGGGGCATGTCCGCCACCTCGTCGAAGTAGATCACGCCGCCGTTCGCCTCTTCCAGCAGCCCCTTCTCGACACCCCGGTCGCTGCCCTCGCGGCCGAAGAGGACCTCTTCCATCCGGTCCGGCTCGACCGAGGCGGAATTGACCGAGACGAAGGGGCCCTTGGCGCGGCCGGAATTGGCGTGGATGTAGCGTGCGGCGATCTCCTTGCCCGACCCGGCGGGGCCGGTCAGCATCACGCGGCCGTTCGACTTGGTGACCTTGTCGAGCTGGCTCTTGAGGGCGCGGAAGGCGGCGCTCTCCCCGATCATCTCGGCCGGGGTCGGCTCGCCGCGCTTGAGCTCGTGGTTCTCGCGGCGCAGGCGGCTGGTCTCCATCGCGCGGCGGATCACGACGAGAAGCTGGTCGATGTTGAAGGGTTTCTCGATGAAGTCGTAGGCCCCCTGCTTGATCGCCGCCACCGCGATCTCGATGTTGCCGTGGCCCGAAATGATGACGATCGGCACGTCCGGGTGGTCGCGCTTGACCTGCTTGAGGATGTCGATGCCGTCCATCGAGCTGTCCTTCAGCCAGATGTCGAGGATCATCAGCGCCGGCGGTTCCTGCGCGATCTGTGCCATGCATTCGTCCGAGGTGCCGGCAAGCCGGGTCGTGTAGCCCTCGTCCTCGAGGATGTCCGAGATCAGTTCCCGGATATCGCGTTCGTCGTCGGTGATCAGGATGTCGCCCATTGCTCTAGCCTCCTCAAACGGCCTGTTTCTCTTGTGTCTGGGTTTCGGTCGCCACGGCGGGAAGGATCGGAAGGTCTATCACGGCCATGGCGCCGAAATGGTCTGTGTCGCCGAACGGTTCGGCGTCGGTGAGGGTCAGGGTGCCCCCGTGCTCCTCGATGATCTTCTTGACGATGGGCAGGCCGAGGCCGGTGCCCTTGTCGCGCGTGGTCACGTAAGGTTCGAACAGGCGGGCGCGGTCCTCGGGCAGTCCGATGCCGTTGTCCGAAATGGTGATCCGCGCTTCGGGGGCCTGCGCCGAGAGCGTCACCCGGATTTCCGGCCGGTGCCCCTCGGGCGCGCCATCTTCCTGAAGCGTCTCAATGGCTTCCCCGGCGTTCTTGATCAGGTTCGTCAACGCCTGGCTGATCATCGTCCCGTCGAGATCGGCCCAGATCTGGCCCTTGGGCAGGTCGGCGGTGATCTTGACGTCCGGCTGTCCGACCTCCTGCAGGGTGACCGCGCCGCGCACCAGCTCGATCAGGTCCACCTGGGTCAGTTCCGGCTCGGGCATCCGGGCAAAGCGGCTGAACTCGTCCACGATCCGGCGCAGGTCGTCCGTCTGGCGAATGATGACGCCGGTCATGTTCTCCAGCGCCTCCTTGTCGTCACCCACACGCGCGCCGAACTTGCGGCGGATCCGCTCGGCCGAGAGCTTGATGGGGGTGAGCGGGTTCTTGATCTCGTGCGCGATGCGGCGGGCCACGTCGCCCCAGGCCGCCATCCGCTGGGCACTGACCAGGTCGGTCACGTCGTCGAAGGCGACCACGTAACCCTCCAGCCGGCCATCCTCGTTCCGGCGCGGTGCCATGCGGACCAGCAGGCTTTCCTGCTTGCCGGTGCGCACGAGGTTCAGCTGCTCCTGCATCATCTCGCGCCGCTCCCGCCGCAGCTTGTCGAACAGCACGCCGAACTCGGGCACCGCGACCTTGAGCGAGGCGGCCTCGTCCTCGGACCCCACGTCCAGCAGACGTTCGGCCGAGCGGTTGACGAAGGTGATCCGGCCCTTGGGGTCGAGGCCGACGACCCCCGACGTGACGGACGACAGCACGCTGTCGAACAGCCGCCGGCGGCGGTCGATCTGGCGCGTCCGCTCTTCGACCTCCTGACGCTGTGCGTCAAGTCTGCGCGTCATCTCGTTGAAGTTGCGGCCCAATTGCGCGATCTCGTCGTCGCCCTCCTCCTCGCGCACCCGCACCGTGAAGTCGCCCTCGCCGACCCGCGACGACGCCCCAAGCAGCCGTCCCACGGGACGCGACAGCCGCTCCGCGAACCACAGTCCCAGCCAGATCGCTGCAAGGATAAGAATGACCGCGAAGCCGATGTAAAGAAGGCCGAATTCGAACAGGAGCCGCCCGCGCTCGCTCTCGAGCTGCTCGTAGAGCGCCACCGTCTCGCGGGTTTCGTCCAGCAGCGACAGGATGGAGCCGTCCACCTCGCGGCTGACGTAGAGGTAGCGGTCGACGAAGGCCTCCAGCGGGATCAGGGCGCGGAACTCGTTGTTGGCCCAGTCCTCGATGATGACGATTCCGTCCTCGCGCGCCTGCGCGATCTGCGCCGGCGTCGGCTGCTCGAAGAAGAACTCGTAGGACCTTGCGCCGCGGGCGCGAATTTCGCCCAGCCCGTCGATCACGAAAGCCTCGGTCAATCCGCGCTCGATCTGTCCCTGCACCCGGCCGAGGGCCTGCCGGATCTGTCCGTCGGACATGAAGAAGATGCGCTGGCGTTCGGTGTCGAGGTAGGCGGCAAGCGCCTGCCCGTCCCGGGCCAGCTCCTGGCGGTGCTCGTCCTCGTAGGCCTGGGCGGCGGACAGCGAAGTGCCCACCACGTTGCGCACCCGGTCCGAGAACCATCCCTCAAGGCCCATGTTGACGGTGACGACGGCGAAAACCGCGACGATGACCGTGGGCACGAGAGCGAGAAAGGTGAAGGCTCCGACCAGCCGCAGGTGCAGGCGCGACCCGGCGGACCGGGCTCGGCGCGCCGCCACCATCTGCACCACGCGCTTGAGCACGAGCGCGGCGACGACAATGACATAGACAAGGTCGACCAGTAGCACGCCCCGCAGCGCGGGAGAGTTGCCGCCGAGATCGAGGGGGCCGAGGACGTAGAAGGTCAGGACGGCAAGGACGGGCCCGAGAATGACAAGGCCGAGCGTTGCCGCGTTCTGCACGCGCCGACGCTTGGTCCACCGGCTGAGCCGGCCCAGATAGTCACCCGAGAGGGATCGCTCCACGCGAGGCCTCGTTCTCACCTGCCCTGCCGAAAGGGCTGTTACCGCTCTGCCGTGGTCTCTTTTGTGTCGATCAAGGCCCGTTGCAGCGCCGCACCAGAGTGCGGCACATCAATCACGGGACCGATCGGCCACGGTTCTGTTGCGGTTTTACATCAACTTCCGGCGCCGTGTCACGCGAATATCGAGGTCGGTGATCTTTTTTCTCAAGGTATTGCGGTTGATGCCCAGCAGATCCGCACATCTGGCCTGGTTCCCGCCGGTGGCATCGAGGGCGATCTCGATCAGAGGCAGTTCAACCTCCTTGAGGATGCGCTGGTACAGCCCCGGCGGGGGCAGGACGCCCCCGTGCAGGTCGAAATACCGGCGCAAGTGCTTTTCGACCGAGGCCGACAGCTTCTCGCCTCCGCCGCCTTGCCGGAGCGGCTCCATCGCAGGCTGGGAGCCGAGGACGCTTTCGACCTCGGTCCGCGTGATCTCTTCCTCGTTGGCCGTCGCGACCAGCCGGCGCACCGCGTTTTCCAGCTGCCGGACGTTGCCGGGCCAGGAATAGGTGCGCACCAGGTCGCGGGCGCTGTCCGAAAGGCGGCGAAGCGGGCCGCCGTCCCGTTCGGCCCGGGCGAGGAAATGCTCGGCCAGCAGGGGGATGTCGTCGACCCGCTCGCGGAGGGAGGGCACCGCGACCGTCACGCCGCCGAGGCGGTAGAACAGGTCCTCGCGGAACCGGCCCTCCTCGATCAGACCGGTCAGATCGGCCTGGGTGGTGGCCATCACGCGCGTGCCGCCCTCTTCCAGCGTGTCCAGCATCCGCACGATGCGCACCTGCGCCTCGGCCGGAAAGTCGCCCACCTCGTCGAAAATCAGCGAGCCGCCCTTGGCCCGCGAGAGCAGCGCCGAGGGGCCGTCTGCCCCGTCGAGGTCGGACGCGGTGGCGACCACATAGGGCAGCGTCCGCCGGTCCGAGAAGTCATGGATCGCCTTGGCGATCAGGCTCTTGCCCGTGCCGCTCTCGCCCGAGACGAGGACCGGCAGAGTCGTGTTCATCACCCGCGCGACAAGCCGGTAGAGTTCCTGCATCGCCGGGGTCCGGCCGACCAGCGGCAACTCGTCCCCGCCGCCTTCCTGCGTCTCGCGCCGGGGTGCCACCCGCCGCTTGACCTCGAGCGCGCGGGAGGCCCGGCGCATGAGGTCCGGCAGGTCGAAGGGCTTCGGCAGGTAGTCGTAGGCGTCCTTCTCGGCCGCCTGGATCGCCGTCATGATCGTGTTCTGCGCCGAGATCACGATGACCGGCAGGCCGGGCCGCGCCTCGGCGATGCGCGGCAGGGTATCGAGGCCGTTGCCGTCGGGCATGACCACGTCCGAGATGACGAGGTCGCCCTTGCCCTCGTCGACCCACCGCATGAGCGTGACCAGCGAGGAGGTCGCGTGCACCTTGCACCCCGCGCGGGTCAGGGCCTGGGTCAGGACGGTTCGGATCGTGCGGTCGTCGTCCGCGACAAGGACTGTGCCGTCCATCAGGTCTCTCCTTGGTCTTTGGGGGCGTCGGGGGCGCGGGGGACGGAGATGCGGAACACAGTGCGGCCCGGGGCCGAGTTCACCGTGATCCAGCCGCCATTCTCGGCGACAAGCTTGGCCACGAGGGCAAGGCCGAGGCCGGTGCCGTTCTCGCGCCCCGACACGAAGGGTTCGAAGATGTCGTCCTCGAGGCCCGGCGGCAGGCCGGGGCCGTCGTCCACGATCTCGATCTGGAGCGGCAGGCGCGCGCGGGTGCCGTCCCGCCGGCGGACCCGCAGTGAGGCGTCATAGAAGGTGCGCAGGCGAATTTCACCTTTTCCGTCAGCTGCTTCCGCGGCGTTCTTGAGAAGGTTCATGACCACCTGCAGCAGCTGGTCGGGGTCGAACACCGTCTGCGGCAGGGAGGGATCGTATTCCTCGACGAACTTCATGTGGGCGCCGAAGCCGACCGCGGCCGAGGCCCGCGCCCGGTCGAGGACGTCATGCACGTTGATGACCTTCGCCGCGGGGGGCCGGAGGTTGCCGAACAGCTCCACCTGCTCGAGCAGCTTCACCACCCTGCGGGTTTCCTCGACGATGAGGTCGGTCAGCTCCAGGTCCCCGCCGGAGAGGTTCATCGACAGCAGCTGGGCCGCCCCCGCGATCCCGGCGAGCGGGTTCTTGATCTCGTGGGCCAGCATCTCGGCCATGCCGATGGCGGATTTCGCAGCCCGGCCGGAGTGCGCGTTCTGGTTCACCCGGTTCGCGTTCTCGCGCGGGGAGAACAGCATCAGCATCTGCCCGGCCCCGCCCTGCAACGGCGCGAAGGCGATGTTGCATTGGGTCGGCGCGCGCTCGCCCGAGCCGACGTCGACGTCGTTGACGAAAAGCGAGGTCTGCGAGGTCCGCGCCCGGGCATAGGGCCCCTCCAGCGGGGCATCGACCATGACCTTGTCCCAGACCTGTGCGCCCATCAGGGACTTCGCCGAGTGGTTGAGGAACATCTCGGCCGCGGGGTTGCTGTCCTCGATCGTGTCGCCCGCGCCGATCAGCAGGGCCGGGATCGGCAGCGAATTCCAGAGGTCCTGGTCCGAGATCATGCCGCCGCAGCCCCCTGCCGCGAGAGCGCCTCGGGAAGCAGGCGCAGCACCGTGGCGGGGTCGGGCGCGGTCAGGACGGCGCGGCGCAGCGCGGCGCCGGTTCCCGCCTCGTCCATGTACCAGCCGAGATGCTTGCGGGCGACCTTGCCGCCCAGTTCGGCGCCGTAGAAGCCCAGCATCGCTTCGTAATGGCCGCTCACCATCTCGATCAGGGCCGCGCCGGCAGGCACCTTGGGACGGGGCGTGCCGAACAGCTCCGCCGCGACCTCCGCCACCGCCCAGGGCCGCCCCTGCGCGCCCCGCCCGATCATCACGCCATCCGCGCCGGAGGCGTTCATCGCCGCGCGGGCCGTCGCCGCGTCCACGATGTCGCCGTTGGCGATGACGGGGATGGCGACCGCCTCCTTCACCGCACGGATCGCGGCCCAGTCCGCCCGGCCCTTGTAGAACTGGCAGCGGGTGCGCCCGTGGATCGTGACCATGCGGACCCCTGCCCCCTCGGCCGACTGCGCGATCTGCGCCGCGTTCAGGCAATCGTCGTCCCAGCCCAGCCGGGTCTTGAGCGTGACGGGAACCGAGACGGCGCCCACCACCGCCTCGATGAGGCGCAGCGCGTGATCCGGCGTCTTCATCAGGGCCGAGCCGGAATAGCCGCCGGTGACCTTCTTGGCCGGGCAGCCCATGTTGATGTCGATGAGGGCGGCGCCGTTCGCCTCGACCATGCGGGCGGCCTCGGCGATCCAGTAGGAATCGCGGCCCGCCAGCTGCACGGCGGTGCGCGCATCGCCGAACCCCAGCTCGGCCCGCTCGCGCACGCCCGGCTTGGCCTGGACCATCTCCTGGCTCGCCACCATCTCGGACACGACCCAGCCCGCACCGTAGGACAGCACGAGCTGCCGGAACGGCAGGTCGGTAATCCCGGCCAGGGGCGCGAGCGCCACCGGCGGGGTCAGCTCCAGGGGCCCGAGGGTCAGGCGCAATCGTCGTCTCCAGCTTCACTGTCGGCCCCCAAGGATGTATGCGGCCCGCAGGAAAGCCTCAACGGACCACTCGTGATTTACGCACCACAAAATGGCAGTTGCCTGTTTTTTGGTCATGTGGGGCAGCCGGAGGGCAGTTTGCCTTGCAATCCGGCTGCGCCTAGACAGGGAGCGACCGATTTGCGGGAGGGCGGGAGATGACGGACACAGGCAGGGCCGCGGCCGTCATCGTGGCGGCGGGCCGCGGCGTCCGCGCCGGGGGCGACCGGCCCAAGCAGTGGCAGACCGTGGCGGGGCGCACGGTGCTCGAGCACACGCTGGCCCGGTTCGAGGCCCATCCCGGCGTGGGACAGATCGTCGTGGTCGTCGCCGCAGAGGACCATGACCGCGCCGCGATGCTGGGCCTGCCAGACCGCTGCACCGTCGCACCTGGCGCCAGCACACGGGCCGGCTCCGTCCTGAGCGGCCTTGCCGTCATCGAGGACGCGACCCGCGTGCTGATCCACGATGCGGCCCGCTGCTGCGTCTCGCCGGAGGTGATCGACCGCGTCATCGCCGCGCTGGACACCCACCAGGGCGCCGCCCCCGCGCTGCCCGTCACCGACGCCCTCTGGACCGGGGCAGACGGCAAGGTCACCGGCACCACGGACCGCGCCGGCCTCTGGCGCGCCCAGACGCCCCAGGGCTTTCATCTCGGCCCGATCCTCGCCGCGCATGGCGCATTCGACGGTGACGCCCCGGACGACGTGGCCGTGGCCCGCGCCGCCGGGATCGACGTTGCCATCGTGGCCGGAGACGAGGACAATCTGAAGATCACCACCGCCGCCGATTTCGCGCGGGCGGCGCGGATACTGGAGACCGACTTGGACATCAGAACAGGCACCGGCTACGACGTGCACCGTTTCGGGCCGGGCGATCATGTCATGCTCTGCGGCGTGAAGGTCCCCCACGGCCGCGGCCTGCAGGGCCACTCGGACGCGGACGTCGGCATGCACGCCCTGACCGACGCGATCTACGGCGCCTTGGCCGAGGGCGACATCGGACGACATTTTCCGCCGTCGGACCAGCAGTGGAAAGGGGCCGAAAGCCATATCTTCCTGGCACACGCCGCCGGGCTCGCCGCCGCGCGGGGTTTCGCAATATCCAACGCCGACATCACACTCGTCTGCGAACACCCCAAGGTCGGCCCCCATGCCGGGTCGATGCGCGCCGAGCTTGCCCGCATCTGTGGCATCGAGGTCGGCCGGGTGAGCGTGAAGGCCACCACGTCCGAGCGGCTCGGCTTCACCGGCCGCGAGGAAGGAATCGCGGCGATGGCGGCCGTGACGCTGGTGAGCTCATGAAACGGACGCTCGCCCGCCTGATCGGCACCGTTTTCCACGTCGGCGACCTGCGCCCTGCGCCCGGCACCTGGGGGTCGCTGGCCGCCCTGCCCCTGTTCTGGCTGATCTGGGTGGTCGGCGGCGCCTGGCTCTGCCTGCTGGCCATCCCGGTGGCCTTCGCCAAGGGCTATTGGGCGGCGGGTGTGCTGACCGCCGGCAGCGCCGACCACGACCCCTCGGAGATCGTCATCGACGAGGTCGTGGGCCAGTGGATCGCCCTCCTGCCCGTCATCCTCGGCGCGGCGCATGCCGGCGTGCCGGTTCTCGCCCTCTGGCCCGGCTGGGTCGCGGCCTTCGTGCTCTTCCGCCTGTTCGACATCTGGAAACCCGGACCGGTGGGCTGGGCCGACCGCCGGGGGAATGCGCTCGGAGTTATGCTGGACGATGTGATCGCAGGCGTCCTTGCCGCGGTCGGCACCGCCGCCCTCGCCGCCCTGTTCCACGGGGCGCTGCTGTGAAGACCTTCGAGATCGTCGAGATGGCCGCCGACAAAGGCCTCGTGCTGACCACCGCCGAGAGCTGCACCGGGGGCATGGTCGCGGCCGAGCTGACCGAGATTCCCGGCGCCTCCGACATCCTCACCCACGGCTTCGTCACCTATTCCAATCGGGCCAAGACCCAGATGCTGGGCGTCGATCCCGAGCTCTTTCCCCGCGTCGGCGCGGTCAGCGAGGAGGTCGCTGCCGAAATGGCGGTCGGGGCGCTGAACGTCGCGGAGGCGGACATCGCTGTCTCGATCACCGGCGTCGCGGGGCCCGGCGCCTCGGGGCGCAAGCCCGAAGGGATGGTCTGCTTCGGCCTCGCCACCCCCGCCGGGGTCGAAACGATGACCGTCCAGTTCGGCCCCCTCGGCCGCGACCGTGTGCGCAGCGCGGCCACGAGGCAGGCGCTCGACCTGCTCGCCCAGGCGGTGAAACGGGCCTGACCTGCCCGGCGGCGCCCGAACGCTCACGCCGCGCGCCCGGCGGCCGCGTTGCTCCCGAAGATGCGTTTACTTTCCAGAATGAAGAAGGGGCGCGGCGCCGGGTCGGCGGGGGGCTCGCGCACCACGGGGCCCCCTGTCAGGCCGGCGTGCCGTATAGCTCCGCCGCCCGCTTCTCGAAGGCCCGCACGATCCGCTGCATCGCCTCGTTGAAGAACATCCCCGCCGCCCCCTGAAGCAGGCGGTTCTGGAACTCGAAATCCACCTCGAAGTGCACGCGGCATCCTTCAGGCGCCTCCGAGAACTCCCACCGGCTGTTCATGTGCTTGAACGGTCCGTCGATGTAGGCCGTGTCGATCGCCATCTCCTCGGGCCAAAGCGTGACCTTGCTGCCGAAGGTCTCTCGGAAGACCCGGAACGATATCACGAGGTCGGCCAGCATCACCTCGGCCTTGCCCTCCTGCGTGCGGGAGCGGATGCGCGCGGCGGCGGTCCAGGGCAGAAACTTGGGGTAGTCCTCGACGTCGGCGACGAGGTCGTACATCTGCTGCGGCGTGTAGGGCAGCAGCCTGGTCTCGGAATGGTGGGGCATCGGCGGCGGGTGTCTCCTTTGCCGCCCCATGTCGCCTCTGAGGCGGGCGGGATCAAGGGGATGGCTTGCGCGGCGGCGCCGCATGGGCCAGTTATCCCCGCACAGCCGACAGGGACGCCCCCGATGACCGATACTCCTTACGTGGTCGACCAGATGATCTCGGCCAAGTCCATCGCCGCCCGGATCGAGGCGCTGGCGCGCGAGATCCGGGCCGAGTTCAAGGATACCGACCAGCTGGTGGTCGTGGGCCTCCTGCGCGGATCCTTCGTCTTCATCGCCGACCTCGTGCGCGAACTCGGCGAGATGTCGGTCGAGGTCGATTTCCTCGAGGCCTCCTCCTACGGGATGGGGATGGAATCGTCCCGCGAGGTGCGCATCCTCAAGGACCTGCGCAGCGGGATCGAGGGGCGCGACGTGCTGGTGGTCGAGGATATCGTCGACACCGGGCATACCCTGCACCACGTCACGGGCCTGCTGAAATCCCGCCTGCCCCACAAGCTGAAGACCATCGCCCTTCTCGACAAGCCGACCCGGCGCGAGGTGGACTTCAAGGCCGACTGGACCGGCTTCGAGATCCCCGACGAATTCGTCGTCGGCTATGGGATCGACTACGCCCAGCGCAACCGGAACCTGCCCTTCATCGGCAAGGTCCGCTTCATCCAGGAGGGCTGATGCGCGAGGTCCGCCTCCTGCTGCGCGCCAAGCGCTTCGCCCAGCGTCCGCCGTCGATGAGTCGGGTCTACCTGTTCTTCGGCGTCCTTGCCGCCGCGCTCGCCATCGCGGCGGTCGAACGCTGGGTCGGCTGGCCCGACTGGGCCACGATCGAGCCCGCCTCGCGGAACGACGTTCTGCGCTGATCTGGCTGACTTTTTCGTGAGCCTGCTAGGCGGGCGCGAATATTTCGCGCAGGCTGACGTGACGGCGCGGTTTCGCGCCGCGTTTCGTATCGGCCCCCGGCCCCACCCGTTCTCCACGAAGGACACCCTGATGAGATCCACCCTCCGCATCGCCCTTCCCGCCCTCGCCGTTCTCGGCCTCGGCACCGCCCTCTTCGCAGAGGCCCATGCCGACCCCGTCGAGGCCCGGCAGGAGCACATGAAGGCCATGGGCGCCCAGCTCGGCATCCTCGGCAAGATGGCCCAGGGCGAGACAGAGTACGACGCCGCCGCCGCCAGCGAGGCCGCGGCCGAACTGTCCGCCCTCGCCGTCGGCCTGACCGAGGCGGAAGGCTGGTGGCCGGAAGGCTCTGACAACACCTCCGGCGCCGACACCAAGGCGCTGCCCGAGATCTGGGAGAACATGGACGACTTCGAATCCAAGATGGACGACCTCGTCACCGCCGCCGCCGCGATGGAAGCGGTCGCCGGCGACGGGCTCGAGGCCGTCCAGGGCGAGATGCGCACCATCGGCGGGGCCTGCGGCGCCTGCCACAGCGACTACCGCGAACGCAGCTAGGTGCTGCTCTTCCTGCGACTCCTTCTGGCGGCCGCGATCATCGCGGCCGTCGGCTGGTTCGTCTCGGCCCCCTCCGGACCGGACCCGACGCTGGCCGGGCTGACCGGAGACGCCGAGGCGGGCGAAGCCGTCTTCATCGCCGCCGGCTGCGCCTCGTGCCATACCGCGCCGGAGGCCGAGACCGAGGGCGCGCCGGTCCTTGCCGGCGGCCAGGCCTTCGCCACCGATTTCGGCACCTTCTACGCCCCCAACATCTCGCCACATCCCGAGGCGGGAATCGGCGGCTGGTCGGATGCGCAGATCATCCACGCGGTGACCGAGGGGGTCAGCCCGGAGGGGCACTACTACTACCCCGCCTTCCCCTACACCGCCTACGCGCTGGCCGAGCGGCAGGACATCGCAGACCTGACCGCCTACCTGCGGACCCTGCCCGAAGACGCGACGCCCTCGCGGGCCCACGAGGTCGGCTTTCCCTACACCATCCGCCGCGCCCTCTTCGGCTGGCGGCTGCTCTACGGCCGGCCGCAGTTCACCGGGCCCGGCGGCGAGGGGGCCGATCCGGTCGTCACGCGCGGGCGCTACCTCGCCGAGGCCCTGGCCCATTGCGGCGAATGTCACACGCCGCGAGGTGCCCTTGGCGGATTGCAGCGCGGTCAGTGGCTGGCGGGCGCCCAATTCCCCGGCGGCGACGGCCGGGTGCCGGGACTGACGCCCGATCACC
>JAMWZF010000459.1:1376-2456 GCA_024304875.1 Paracoccaceae bacterium | reverse complement strand
GGCAGAGAGGGCGCGCATCAGGCCGGTCAGCTCGCCGTCTTCCTGCATCAGCGCGTCGATCCGGGCGCGGTCGGCCCCGTCGGGCATCAGCGCCAGCATCTCGGCCCGCGCCTCGGCACCCATCGGCTTGCCGACGACGTGGAGCCCTTCGGTGATGAGCGACCCTTCGGTCTCCAGCACCTTCAGCCAGAGGGTGTCGGAATCCTCGCCGCCGAGGTCCACCGCCTCGGCCTGCGCCGCGATCAGCTCGGCCAGCGCCTCGGCCCGGTCACCGCCGCGCCAGCGGGTGAGGCTGTCCTTCAGCTCGGCCAGTCCCTTGTAGAGCCCGGCGGAGGCCAGCGGCGGGGTCAGGTGCGAGACCGTCACGGCGTTCGACCGGCGTTTGGCCAGCGTCGCCTCGGAGGGGTTGTTGGCGGCGTAGAGGTAGACGTTCGGCATCTCGCCGATCAGCCGGTCGGGCCAGTCCGCGGCGCCGAGGCCGGTCTGCTTGCCCGGCATGAACTCCAGCGCGCCGTGCATGCCGAAGTGCAGCACCACGTCGGCGCGCAGGTCGTCGCGGATCCATTGGTAGAAGGTCGCGAAGGCGTGGGTCGGGGCGAAGCCCTTCTCGAAGAGCAGCCGCATCGGGTCGCCCTCGTAGCCGAAGGCGGGCTGGACGCCGACGAAGACCCGCCCCAGCTGCCGGCCGAGGACGAAGACGCCGCGCCCGTCCGACTGCACCCTGCCCGGCACGGGGCCCCAGACCTCCTCGATGGCTTTGAGGTGCTTTGAGCCGCGCACCATCTCGTCGGCGCTGACGTGGGCGGCGACGTTGGCCTCCTGCCCGTAGCGTTCCGCCGTGCCGCCGAGGACCATTTCGCGGAGGGCGTCCACTGTCTCGGGGACCTCGACGTCGTAGCCCTCGCGGGCCATGCGGGTCAGCGTGTTGTAGAGGCTCTCGAAGACGGACAGGTAGGCCGCCGTCCCCGCCGCGCCGGCGTTCGGCGGGAAGCCGAAGAGGACGATGGCAACGGTCTTCTCGGCGTTCTGCTTGCGGTGCAGGACGGCGAGGCGGCGGACCTTTTCGGACAGGCTCTCCAC
>JAMWZF010000459.1:0-1366 GCA_024304875.1 Paracoccaceae bacterium | reverse complement strand
CCCTTTCGGGGCAGGCCGCCATGGCGCGGGTGCCGGTGCCGAGGCAGCGGTGGGCGCAGCCGGTGCAGCCCTCGCCCCCGTGCCGGCCGGCAAAGACCGTGGGGTTGGTGGCGCCGTCGATCTCGGGCAGCGCGACGAGCATGGTGGTCTCGACCGGGCCGAGGCCCTGGCCGCTGGCCGCCCACTGGCCGAGGGTCTGGAACTCCAGCGGCTGGGCGGCGACGTAGGGCACATCCAGCGCCGCGAGGGTCTCCACCGCCGCCGCGCTGTCGTTGTAGGCCGGGCCGCCGACGAGGGAGAAACCGGTGAGCGAGACGAGGGCGTCCACCCTGCCCTGCCCGAAATAGGCGTCGATCGCGGGCCGCCCGTCGAGGCCCGAGGCGAAGGCGGGCAGGACGCGCAGGCCCTTGGCCTCCAGCCCCCGGATCGCGGCGTCGTAATGCGCGGCATCCCCGGCGAGGATGTAGCTGCGCAGCATCAGCACGCCGACGGTGCCCACGGCGTCCTTCGGCCCGGGGATGCGGGCGGCGTTGGTGGTGATGCCGTTGCCGGGCAGGTCCGGGTGGTAGAGGCCGACCTCGGGGTATTCGACCGGGGCCTTGGCTGTCCGCTGGGCGAAATCGGCGCGGGAGGCGTAGCGGCCGAGCAGGTAGCGCAGCATCTCCTCGATGTTCTCGTCAGAGCCGCCCAGCCAGTACTGCATCGACAGGAACCAGGCCCGCAGGTCCTGCGCCTTGCCCGGGATCAGGCGGAGGATCTTGGGCAGGCGGCGCAGCATCTTCATCTGCTTGGCGCCGGAGGCACCCGAGGGCTTGGCGCTGCCGCGCAGGCGTTTCAGCAGCTTCATCGCGCCGCTGGAGGGGGCCGACATGTCGAGGTCGCCCATCTTCGTGGCCTTGACCACGGTCGGGTCCGCGATCAGGCCGACGACCGCGTCGCAGGTGTCCCGGCGGGCGGTGATATGGGGCAGGATCGCCTGAACGTGCTCCTCGATGAAGAGGAGGTTGGCGACGATCAGGTCGGCGTTGTCCACCTGGGCGCGCGCCTCGGCCAGGGCGGCGGGGTCGCCGGACCATGTGCCGGCGGCGTGCACGGTGATCTCGAGCCCCGGAAAATCCGGCCCCAGACGCTCGGCCACGCGGGCGCAAGGCCCGGCGGTGTGGGCGTCCAGCGTGACGATGGCCACGCGGTAGGGGCGGATGATGTCATCGCGCATAATGGGCCTTGGCCTCGTAGAGCGTGTCGACGCTGATCTCGGTGGTGCCGCGTTCGGCGGCGAAGGCTTCGGTATTCCGGCGGGCCTTGCCCCGGACGAAGAAGGGGATCTTCTTCAGCTCCTTTTCGGCGGCGGGGGCCCAGGTGACGG
>JAMWZF010000458.1 GCA_024304875.1 Paracoccaceae bacterium | reverse complement strand
GCATCGGCGATGACCTCGCTGACCTGTGTCGCCCCCCGCTCCGGCAGCCCTTCGGCCCGCAACTCCGCCAGCGACGGCGTCTCCAGCCGGCCCATCCGCAGCCGCCGCCCGCCCGGCCCGATCAGCCACTCGCCCTCGGCCCGCAGCCCCTCCCGCACCGTCTCCGGCCGGTCGTCGGGCAAGCCCGTCAGCGTCTGAAACCAATTCATGCCTTCCCCTCGCATCCTGCCAGACCATCCTTTATGCCCGTCCGCGAAAGAGAGGTATACGCATGTCCGATCCGATCACGCTTGGCTGGGAAGAATGGCTGGGGCTGCCCGATCTGGGGCTGCCGACCCTGCGCGCGAAGGTGGACACCGGCGCCCGCACCTCCGCCCTCCATGCCTTCGAGATCGAGACCTTCGGCTCCGCCCGCGCCCCCAAGGTGCGCTTCGACATTCACCCCGTGCCGGGACGCGACGACCTCTCCATCACCTGCTCCGCCCCCGTCATCGACCGGCGCGAGGTGACCTCGTCCAACGGCGAGACCGAGATGCGCTACGTCATCGAGACCCTGCTCGACGTCGGCGACGGCCAGACCTGGCCGATCGAGGTGACGCTGACCGACCGCGGCGGCATGACCTCCCGCATGCTGCTCGGCCGGCAGGCGCTGCGCGAGGACGTGGTGGTGACGCCGTCCGAGAGGTTCCTGCGGCCCGAGCGCTCCTTCGACGTCTACTCGGCCAAGAAGATCAAGCAGGTGACCCCGAACCGGGTGCTGCGGATCGCGGTCCTCAGCCGGGAGCCCAACACCTATTCAACCATGCGACTGGTCCACGAGGGCGAATCCCGCGGTCACACGGTCGAGGTCATCGACACCACCCGCTGCTACATGGCGATCAACGCGCTGGCGCCGGAGGTCTACTATGACGGGCAACGCCTGCCCCGCTACGACGCGGTGATCCCGCGCATCGGCGCCTCGATCACCTCTTACGGCACCGCCGTGATCCGCCAGTTCGAGACCCTGGGCACCTATTGCGTGAACGGCTCCGAGGGAATCAGCGCCAGCCGCGACAAGCTGCACGCCCACCAGATCCTCGCGCGGCACCGGGTGGGGATGCCGACCACGGCCTTCGCCGCCTCGCCCAAGGACACCGACAACCTGATCTCCCTCGTCGGGACCGCGCCCCTGATCGTCAAGCTGCTGGAATCGACGCAAGGCAAGGGCGTCGTCATGGCCGAGACCAAGAAGGCCGCCCAGTCCGTGATCGACGCCTTCCGGGGGCTGAAGGCCAATTTCCTTGTGCAGGACTTCGTCAAGGAGGCCGCGGGCGAGGACATCCGCTGCCTCGTCATCGCGGGCAAGGTCGTGGCCTCCATGCGCCGGACGGCAGCGGGGGACGACTTCCGGTCGAACCTGCACCGGGGCGGCACGGCCGAGGCGGTCAAGATCTCTCCCGCCGAGCGGTCGGCGGCCGTCAAGGCGGCCAAGGCCTTCAACCTCGGCATGGCGGGGGTGGACCTCCTGCGCTCCTCGGAGGGGCCGAAACTGCTCGAGGTGAACTCCTCTCCCGGCCTCGAGGGGATCGAGAAGGCCTCGAAGAAGAACATCTCGGGCCTGCTCTACGATCACATCGAGGCGCAGGTGAAACCGGCCCCGATGAAGAAGACCCGGCGGCGGAGCAGCAAGTCCGCGGGGTGAGGCGGGGCGAGCCCCGCCCGACGGCCACCAATCGCCCCCGTGGCGAGAGTGGCCGGCGTTCCGTCGGTGAGTATTTATGCCCAGCCCGAAGCAGCAGGGCGCGGCGCCTCCGTTTCGGGCTGGCCCAAATACTCATCTTCTGGCGCATCGCCGCCCCTTTCGTGACGGTCGGGGCCGGCCACGACCGCGCTTGACGGCAGACCATCATTTCCATAATTCATGAACTATGGAATCAGATGCCGCCCTCGACGCCTTCGCCGCCCTCGCCCAGCCCACCCGGCTCGCCGTCTTCCGCCTTCTGGTCAAGACGGGCAGCGCCGGTCTGACCGCGGGCGAGATCGCTGCCGCGCTGGACGTGCGGCCCAACACGCTGTCCGCCAACCTGTCGGTCCTGACCTCCGCCGGCCTGACCCGCAGCGCCCGCGAGGGCCGGTCGATCCGCTATTTCGCCGACATGGCCGGGACCCGCGCCCTGCTGACCTTCCTGCTCGAGGACTGCTGCAACGGCGCGCCCGAACTCTGCCAGCCCGCGATCGACCAGATCGCCCTCTGCGAGTGCTAGGGAGGACATCGCAATGACAGACGACCGCAAGACCGTTCTGTTCCTGTGTACCGGCAACTCGGCCCGCTCGCTGATCGCCGAGGCGATCCTGAATCGCGAGGGGATCGGCAAGTTCCGCGCCGTCTCGGCCGGATCGCACCCCGCGCCCGCGCCGAACCGCTACACCATCGACCTGCTGCGCGGCCTCAACCACGACACCTCGGGCCTGCGCTCC
>JAMWZF010000457.1 GCA_024304875.1 Paracoccaceae bacterium | reverse complement strand
AGGTCAGCTCGGGCCGGTCCGAAGCCGCGACCTTGTCCTCGACCCATTCGGAGAGGGCCGGATCGGAGGCGGCGGAGATGCTCTCGACGCTGGCCGAGCCGTCCATCGCGGCGGCGTCGAAGGTCGAGGTCCGGAAGGTGATAACCTTCTTTTCATCCTTCGAGCGTACCGTCTGCATTGCGTTCCCGGCGTAGATCGGGCGTACGAAGGTATCGGCGTCGACGACTTCGACGACGTCCGTCAGGACCATCACGTTCAGGAGGGCGGCGACCCTGGGCAGGATGTTCTTGGCGTCCGTGGTCGCGGGGGCCACGATGTGCTCGTAGTCGCCTGCGAGGGAGACGATCAGCTCCGCCACCGGCTCGGCCAGGCGGTGGCCGTAGAGCGGGTCCTCGGCGCAGAGCACCTTCTCGGCGCCCGAGAGCTTCGCGGCCTCTTCGGCGGCCCCCGAGCAGGAGGCGCCGGCGCAGAGTACGGTCACGGGACCCAACTGGGCGGCGGCGGTCATCGCCTTGGCGGTGGCGTCGGCCCCGAGGGCCCCGTCGGTCACTTCGGCAATCAGGAGAACAGCCATCAGATAGCCCCCTTCTCTTTCAGTTTCGCAACCAGCTCGTCCACCGAGCCGACCATCTCGCCGGCCTGGCGGGCCTCGGGCTCGGCCGTCTTGACGATCTCGAGCCGAGGCGCGGTATCGACGCCGTAGTCGGCGGCGGTCTTCTCCTCGAGAGGCTTCTTCTTGGCCTTCATGATGTTCGGCAGCGAGGCATAGCGCGGCTCGTTGAGGCGCAGGTCGGTCGAGACGACGGTCGGCATCTTGACCTTGATCGTCTGGAGCCCGCCGTCGACCTCGCGGGTGACGACCGCATGCTCGCCGTCGATGTCGACCTTGTTGGCGTACATCGCCTGGGACCAGCCGAGCAGGGCGCTCAGCATCTGGCCGGTGGCGCCGAGGTCGTTGTCGATCGCCTGCTTGCCGCAGAGGACGAGGCCCGGCTGCTCTTCCTCGACCACCTTGGCGAGGATCTGCGCCACGGCCAGCGGCTCGATGTCGGTGTGCACGTCCTCGGCCGCGACGACCAGGATGGCGCGGTCAGCGCCCATGGCCAGCGCGGTGCGAAGCGTCTCCTGGCTCTGCTTGACGCCGATCGAGACGGCGATCACCTCCTCCGCCTTGCCCGCCTCCTTCAGCCGGATCGCCTCTTCCACGGCGATCTCGTCGAAGGGGTTCATCGACATCTTCACGTTGGCAAGATCGACCCCGGACCCGTCCGCCTTGACCCGGACCTTCACGTTGTAGTCGATCACCCGTTTGACCGGCACGAGAACTTTCATGCGCATCTCTCCTCAGGTGGCAATTGTCGTATCCCCGCCGGTGTTATCGCGCAGGCCCCGGCGGCAACAGGCCAAAATCGCCCTGTTATCGCCAACGGACGCCGCGTTTCGGCACTCCATGCGGCCCGCGGCGGAAAAAGACCGGACCTGCGCAAGATCGGTCAGGCAGGCTGACCGGCCCCGCGGTAGAGAGGAGGCATGACACGCATGAGCCGCTCCTCCCTGCCTGCCCGCGCCCTCTGGCGGATCGAAAGCGATCTGGCAGCGGCGCCGAGCCTGACGGATCTGGCGAAGCGGCTCGGCGTCAGCCGGTTTCACCTCACCCGGGCCTTCGGGCTGACCTACGGGGTCCCCGTCGCCCGCTACCTGCGCGGCCGTCTTCTGACCGAGGCAGCGCGGGCGCTTGCGGAGGGGCGCGAGAGCGTGACCGGCGCCGGCCTGATGGCTGCATACGACAGCGCGGAGGGGTTCTCGCGCGCCTTCCGCGCCCGCTTCGGCCGCGCGCCGTCCTCCATCCGGTCCCTGACCGACCTGGAAACCCTCGATTTGCAGGAGCCCCTGATCGTGACCATCGACCCCCAGCCCGCCCCCGATCCGCGCATCGAAGAGATCGGCCCGATCACCCTGATCGGCATGTCCGAGAGGTTCGCCATGGATACCCGCGCCGCGATTCCCGGCTTCTGGACCAAGGTGGCCGACCATATCGGTCATCGGATGCAGGGCCGGGAGACCTTCAGCGTCTGTTCGGATTTCTCCGAGGACGGCAGCTTCGCCTACATGGTGGCGATCGAGGACGACGGCGGGGACCGCGACAGCCTGCAGGTCTTCACCCTGCCCGCCGGGACCTGGGCCGGCTTTCCCCACTTCGGCGACGCCTCGACCTTTCCGGCCACCTGGGCCGCGATCTTCGCCGACTGGGCCCCGAAATCGGACCGCGAGATCGGCGAGGGGCCGGAGTACGAACGGTACGAGCCGGATTATGACCCCTCGACCGCTGGCGGCGCAGTGATCTGGGTCCCGCTGAAGAACTGAACTACTCGCGATTGGCCCCCGGTATCCAAAGTACATCGCCCGCGCCGCCGTCGTTCGCCGCGCGGGAGGCGACGAAGAACCAGTCGGAGAGGCGG
>JAMWZF010000456.1 GCA_024304875.1 Paracoccaceae bacterium | reverse complement strand
TCGCTGTGGCGACCGACGGGTTCAACCGGCTGTTCTCGAACGACATCCCGCTTCTGCGCGGCCTGCGGGGCGTGGGCATGGGGGTCGTCAACGCCGTGCCCGGCCTGCGCCGGGGCGTCATCCGCGAGGCGGCGGGGCTGACCGGAGACCTGCCGCGCCTGATGCGCTAGCGGACCGGGCCCGGACCCGGGCCGGGATCTCGATCACTGTTCGAGGAGGTTCCGGATCTGATCCGGGGCGCGGTCGGGCGAACGACGCTCAGTCCAGGTGCCGCGCCTCGTCGATCAGCATGACGGGAATTCCGCCCCGGATCGGATAGGCCAGGTGGGCGGCCTTGCTGATCAGCTCCTGCCGCTCGGCGTCGTAGGCCAATGGCGCGTGGGTCTGGGGGCAGACCAAGGCCTCGAGCATCCTGCGGTCGAAGGTGCCCCCGCCGGCGGGGTCCTCCCGGTCCTCGGTCTCGGTCATTGCAACCTTTCCTCCAGTCCGCCGCCCCGCAGGGCGAATTCGATCAGGGTCACCAGCGTCTCGCGCCGGGTCTGCAGGGAGGGGGCCTCCAGCAGGGCCTGCTTGTCCTCTACCTCGAAGGGGCAAAGCATCGACAGCGAGTTGATGAGAAGCTCGTCGTCGGCCTCCTGCAATCCCTCCCAGTCGGTCGAGAGGCCCATTTCCTCGAAGTACCTCTCCAGCAGAGCGAGGAAGGCGGCACGGTCGAAGCCGGTGTCCTTCTCCTGCGGGCCGAGGTCTCTCTCGAACCCGGCCCAGTCGATCCGGCAGCGGCGATACGGGGTAAAACCTTCGACCTCGTCCACGACTCGGAACCGCGACAGGCCCGAGAGGGTGATCATGTAGCGGCCGTCCTCCGTCTCGGAGAAGCCGGTCAGCCGGCCGGCGCAGCCGATCCTGTAGAGCCGCGGCGCATCGCCTTCCGATTGCTGCGGCTGGATCATCCCGATCAGGCGGTGGCTGGTCTTGAGGCTGTCGTCCAGCATCGCCAGGTACCGCGGTTCGAAGATGTGCAAGGGCAGCCGTGAACGTGGCAAGAGCAACGCACCGGGCAGGGGAAACACGGGGATGACCTCGGGGAGGTCCATGTCTTTGCTCATGCCCGGCAAGGTAGCCCTGCGGCCGAGTCAGGCAAATATCATCGACGACAATCTGCGGCGGCCCTTGGCGACAAGCGGGTCGTTCGGCTTCAGGGCGTCGAAGAGCTGGAACAGCTGGGCCTTGGCGGCGCCCTCGTTCCACTCGCGGTCGCGGCGGAAGGATTCCAGCAACTGGTCGATCGCGCCCTCGGTATCGCCGCTGGCGTGCAGCGCGGTGGCGAGGTCGAGCCGGGCCTGGTGGTCGTCGGGGTTGGCCTCGACCTTCTCCTTCAGCTCGGCCACGGGGCCGGCGTTCTCGGCCTGGCGGGCGAGGGCGATGGCGGCGCGGGCGGCCTCGATCTGAGGCGCGTCGGCCTTGTCAGCCGGAGTGCCGTTCAGCACCGCCTCCGCCTGGTCCACCTGGCCAAGGGCCAGATAGGCGCGGGCGAGACCGCCGAAGGCAGCGGCATGGTCGGGGTCTTCCTGCAGGATGGCGGCAAAGGTCTCGGCAGCATCCGCAGCGGCGCCGGCTTCAAGCATCTCCTCGGCGGCCGCGACCGCCTCGTCCAGCCCGTCGTCCTCTTCCCCGCCCCCGCCGAGGGCGGCGAGCTTGCCGACGAATTCGTCGATCTGGCTTGGCGGCAGGGCGCCCTGGAAACCGTCGACCGGCTGCCCGTTGTGAAAGGCATAGACCGTCGGAATGGACTGGATCCGCAGCTGGCCCGAGATCTGCGGGTTCTGGTCGACGTCGATCTTGACCATCCTGACCGCGCCCTTCGCCTTGGTCACGGCCGCCTCGAGCGCGGGGCCAAGCTGTTTGCAGGGTCCGCACCAGGGCGCCCAGAAGTCGACGATGACCGGGACGGACCGGCTGGCCTCGACAACGTCGGCCATGAATGTGGCGTCCGATCCGTCCTTGATCAGGTCGGTCGGCGTGGCGGAGGTGGCGCTTGTGCCCATCAGGTCCATTGGTGTGGTCCTTCCATTCTCGGTCGGGGACTATATGGGCACTTCGTATCCAAAGGGAAAGCCCTCGCCACCGCAACGGGGCTCGGCTCGGCCGTCACCCTGTCCGCCTTAGGTGCCTTGCGATCTCACAGAGAGTTTTTGCTGACTTGGTATCGCATAGGTTGTAAAAGGCCCTCCGCGATGTATATTTGGTCGCACCGCCGGCACGCGGCGCCGGGCGCCTGTCGACCGGTCGGACAGACACCCTCGGGACGGGAGCCCGCGTCTTGATGACAGGCATTACCGCAGACGGAACGAGCGGCGGCCTGCACGGCCGCTCCGGGAACGACACGCTGATTGGGCTGGTGAACCGCGGCAGCGCGAATCTCACCAACCAGATCCATACCTGGGGGAACGGCGGGTCGGA
>JAMWZF010000455.1 GCA_024304875.1 Paracoccaceae bacterium | reverse complement strand
ATCTTCGCGCAGACCTATCCCAGGCTGGAGATCGTCGTGGTGGACGGGGCCTCGACCGATGGCACCACCGCGATCCTCGAGCGGCACCGCAGCCGTTTCGCCGCCTATGTCTCGGAGCCCGACAAGGGTGTCTACGACGCCATGAACAAGGCCGCGCGGATGGCCAACGGCGACTACATCATCTTCATCAACGCCGGCGATTTCCTCCACCTGCCGACCGCGCTCGAGGAGGCGATGGGCAACGTCTTCGGCGGGCCCGGCGCCTGGATCGGCCGCCGCACGCTGCCCGATTTCGTGGTCGGCCACCATGTCTACCTGCATGACCACGGGGCGTCGGCGCTGCACAAGGCCGAGGATTTCGAACGCACCTGGCAGGCGCTGCAGACCGGGACCTTCCGCCCGGGCTGGTGGGGCGGCATTCCCTGCCACCAGGCGACGCTGACCCGGCGCCGGCTGCTGGCCGAGGACGGCTACGACCTGAGCTTCCAGATCACCGCCGACCACAACTTCATGTTCTCGCAGCGCCGCAAGGGGCGCAGCTTCGTGCACGCCAACGCCATCATCGCCACCTATGTGGGGGGCGGGATGTCGCAGAAGCGGGCGCATCAGTGCATCCGCGAAAGCCTGCGCGTCTCGCTCGGGAACAGCCCGCGCCCCGGCCGGGTGGAGCGCTACTACCGCGACACGTTCGGCGCGCAGATGATGATCGCCGACATCGACCGCTTCATGGCGGAGGCCGACCTGATCCGCCGCTCGGGCCTGTTCCACGAGGAGTGGTATCGCGCGCGCCACATCCGCCCCGGGGACCGCTTCCAGGACCCGGTCGAGCATTACCTGGCGGTCGGCGCGGAGCGGGGCGCCTGGCCCAACCCGTTCTTCGACACCCGCCATTACCTGCTGCGCAACACCGACGTGGCCCGCTCCGGGCAGAACCCGTTCGTGCATTACCTGCAGGCGGGGCGCAAGCAGCACCGCCCGTTCCTCGACTGGGACTCGCCGGGCCAGGGGATGGCGCCGTTCAGGCGGCTCTACCGCTGGATTGACCAGGACCTGGGCGATCTCGAAGCCGCCATCGCCGAGGCACCGCCCGCGGCGCTCCTGGCAATGATCCGGGAGTCGTAGACGGTGGCCCGACACATCCCCGGACTTGCATTCGACACGGTTTGAGGCCACCAACACTCCCGGCACCGGGCCCGGCACGGGGCAGGGGCACGCCGGACGCAACGACGGTATCTGAGGGACTTCATCATGTCGGACAGCATCACCTATAACGGCGAGGTCATCTATACCCTCCCGGAGTCGCGCAGCCCCGACATCGACTCGGTGTTCTTCATGTCGGTCCACAAGTCCGGCTCGACCCTGCTGAACAACATGGTCCGTGCGGCCTGCGAGATGCTCGATCATGAATTCGTCGACATCCAGTCCTTCTTCTTCAACAACGGCGTGTCGGATGCCGACATCCCTGCCGAAACCAGCGTGATCTTCAAGCCGAAGGGGTATGTCTATTCCGGCTTCCGCTACTTCCCGAACCAGTACGAGATCCCCTGCCTGAACGACTGCAAGCTCGTCGTGCTGGTGCGCGATCCGCGCGACGCGGTCGTGTCGCAGTATTTCTCGCTGTCCAAGAGCCATCCGCTGCCCGGCCAGAACATCGACGACAAGCTCTACCGCCACATGGTCGAGCAGCGCGAGAAGGCGCTCGCCGCGGACATCAACGAATTCGCCCTGCGCGAGATCGGCGGCTTCGTGAAGAAGATGGACACCTATTCCGAGCTGCTCAAGACGCATCCCCGGGCGCGTCTCTTCCAGTATGAGGAAGTCATCTACATGAAGAAGAAATGGGTCATGTCGATGCTGAACTTCCTCGGCTGGAAGATGCAGCCCGGCCAGCCGATGCAGCTTGCCAACCGGTTCAACGTCGTGCCCCGGCAGGAAGACGCGACCAAGCACATCCGCCAGGTGCATCCGCAGAACTACATGTCCAAGCTGAGCCCCGAGACGATCGCCGAGATCAACCGGACCTACGCCCAGACCCTGCTGCGCTTCCACTACATCTGAGTTTGTCCGCCCCCATTCGAAGGACCGGCCATGTCGGTCGCGGACGCTACCAGTCCTCGGAGTCCGCGTAGCCGAGCGCCACGAGATACGCCCCGTAGCCGCGTTCCTTGAGGTTGTCGCGCGCCGCGTCGTCCAGCGTTTCCTGCCAGCTCGACCCGCCGCGCCGCGTCATCCAGGCGGCATAGAGACTGCCCGGCGGTTCGGTCTCGCCCAGCCCCCACTTGTCGTTGACGTCCGGATTGGCGCGGATCTTGTCCAGCGACCGGGACCGGGCCTCGAACGCCTCCTGCAGCCGCGCGGCCGAACAGTCGATGCCCAGGAACGCCGCCGCGCCGGCCAGCACCGCGGGGTCGGAATCGACCGCGTCGTACCGGATCAGCCGCACGTTCGGGGCGTCCTGCATC
>JAMWZF010000454.1 GCA_024304875.1 Paracoccaceae bacterium | reverse complement strand
TGCATCGCCGGACACGTGGGCGCGGACGCCGCCGCGGTCGCCCTGTCGGAGGCGCCGGACCAGTCCGAGGACCTGGTGCTGGTCGTGGACGTCGGCACCAACGCGGAAATCCTGCTTGGCAACACCTCCCGCGTCCTCGCCTGTTCCTCGCCCACTGGCCCCGCCTTCGAAGGGGCCCAGATCTCCTCGGGCCAGCGCGCCGCCCCCGGCGCGATCGAGCGGGTGCGCATCGACCCCGTCACCAAGGAGCCGCGCTTTCGCATCATCGGCAGCGACCTGTGGTCCGACGAGGAGGGCTTCGCCGCCGCAGCGGCGGCCACCGGCGTCACCGGCATCTGCGGGTCAGGCATCATCGAGGCGGTGGCCGAGATGCGCCTTGCAGGCCTGCTCGACGCCAGGGGCCTGATCGGCTCGGCCGAGCAGACCGGTACCCCCCGCTGCATCGCCGAGGGGCGGACGCATGCCTATGTCCTGCACGACGGCAGCGCCGAGGACGGGCCGGTGATCACCGTCACGCAAGGCGACATCCGGGCCATCCAGCTGGCGAAGTCGGCGCTTTACGCGGGCGCCCGGCTGTTGATGGACGAGATGGGCGTGGACAGGGTGGACCGGGTGACGCTCGCCGGGGCCTTCGGGGCCCATATCTCGCCGCTGCACGCGATGGTGCTGGGGATGATCCCGGATTGCGCGCTGGACAAGGTCACGAGCGCGGGGAACGCCGCGGGCACGGGGGCGCGGATGGCGCTCTGCTCGGTCGCGGCGCGGGGGCAGATCGAGGAGACGGTGCGCCGGATCACCAAGGTCGAGACCGCGATCGAGCCGCGCTTCCAGGAGCATTTCGTGAACGCCAGCGCGATCCCCCACGCGACGGACGCCTTCCCTCACCTGCCCGAGCTGCCGGACGTCAGCTTCAACACCGGCGGCGGCGAGGGACGGCGGCGGCGGCGGGGCTAGTCCTCTTCGCGCCGCTCGTAGTTCGCGGGGTCGTAGACGACGAAGAACTCCCAGGCGCACCAGGCTCCGGCAGCGGCGAAGATGGCGGCCCAGACGAGGTTCCCGTTCGACAGCTCCATCAGCGTCCAGCCGAAGGTCAGGCCGACGATGAGGAGCCGGATCCACAGCGGCCGGAACATCGGGTTCCGGACGTTGAACAGCTCGCGCAGCCGCTGGCTCATGCGGCGACCACGCCCTCGGGGACCTTGGCGCCGGTCATGTAGGCCACCGCATCCGACATCGAATGCTCCTTGGGGTCGATGACGCAGAGCCGCTTGCCTAGGCGATGGACATGGATGCGGTCGGCGACCTCGAAGACATGGGGCATGTTGTGGCTGATCAGGATGATCGGGATGCCGCGCGAGCGCACGTCGAGGATCAGCTCGAGCACCTTGCGGCTTTCCTTCACCCCCAGCGCGGCGGTGGGCTCGTCGAGGATGATGACCTTGGACCCGAAGGCCGCGGCGCGGGCCACGGCGACGCCCTGGCGCTGGCCGCCCGAGAGGGTCTCGACCGCCTGGTTGATGTTCTGGATCGTCATCAGGCCGAGGTCGTTCAGCTTCTGCCGGGCGATGTCCTCCATCTTCTTCTTGTCGAGGCGGCGGAAGACCTTGCCCATGATCCCCTCCTGCCGGATCTCGCGGCCCATGAACATGTTGTCCGCGATCGACAGGGCCGGCGACATGGCGAGGGTCTGGTAGACGGTCTCGATCCCGTGGGCGCGCGCCTCGATGGGCGAATGGAACATGACCTGTCGGCCGTTCAGCCAGATCTCTCCGCCGTCGGGCACCACGGCGCCCGAGACGGCCTTGATCAGGGTCGACTTGCCGGCGCCGTTGTCGCCGATCACGGCCAGGATCTCGCCGGGGTAAAGGTCGAAGTCGCAGTGGTCGATGGCCACGACCTTGCCGAAGCGCTTTACCAGGTTGCGGGCCTTGAGCATAGGTTCGGTCATCCTGTCACCTTCCGGATCCACTGGTCGACTGCGACGGCGCCGATGATGAGGCCGCCGATGAGAAGATAGGTCCATTGCGCATCCGCCCCGGCCATCCGCAGGCCGAGTTCGAAGACGCCGACGATCAGCGCACCGAAGAAGGCGCCGTAGATCGACCCGCGCCCGCCGAAGAGGCTGATGCCGCCGATCACCACGGCGGTGATCGACTGGATGTTGCCGAGGACGCCGGTGGAGGCCGAGGGCGAGACCGAGCCGAAGCGCCCGATCATGACCCAGCCGGCGATGCCGCAGATGAACCCGGTCAGCATGTAGACGCTCATCAGCGTCTTGTGCCGGTCCACCCCTGCCAGTTCGGCCGCCTCGGGATCGTCGCCCACGGCATAGACGTGCCGGCCCCAGGCGGTGCTGCGCAGGCAGTAGCCGAGGACGACGACGAGCAGGATCATGGTGATGACGCCGAGGGTCACCCGCGCCCCGCCGGCCTCGAAGGTGGTGCCCATGAGCTGGAGGAAAGGCGCGTTTTCCCGC
>JAMWZF010000453.1 GCA_024304875.1 Paracoccaceae bacterium | reverse complement strand
GCGCCGCCGTCAGCCCGCTGGGGCTCCGCCCGTAGAGGCTGCCGAGGCTCCCCGGATAGAGCGCGTTCCAGCCCTCGGGGCCGGTCAGGCTCAGGGGCCCGGGCGGCGGATCGAAGCTCAGGCCGAAGCGGGCGAGGTGGCGCATCATCCGTGACAGACATCTCTCGGGGTCCTCCTTGAGGGCGGCGGCATCGGCGCGAAGCGGCGGGGCGTTGCGGATGATCTCGAACCGCTCGGGCCCCTGCACCGGCCCCGCCGCCCGGTCCTGGGCGCAGATGTAGAGCGTGGCGTCCTCGGGCACCCGGCCGGCCTGAAGCGCGGCGAACTCGGCGCGCGGGTCCTTGCCGAAGAAGACCGTGTGGTAGGCCAGCTCCGGCCCGACGGCGCGGGCGGCGAAGGCGGCGACATGGGCCGAGAGGCTGCGCGGCTCGACCGCCTGCGCCCGCACCGCATGGCGCACCTCGGGGCCGAGGAGGCCGGTGGCAAGCGCCCGGGGATCGCCGTTGAAGACGACCGCATCGGCGAGGAAGGCGCCGGCATCGGTCTCGACCCCGCTGGCGCGTCCGTTCGTCAGGGTGATCCGCCGGACCGGCGTGTTGTAGCAAAACTCGGCCCCCCAGCCGCGCGCCAGCCTCTCGACGGCGCGGGCCAGCGACCGCATCCCGCCCTCCACCGCCCAGACGCCCCGCGCCTCGGCCTCCCAGATCAGCGAAAGCAGCGCGGGCGAGGCGAAGGGCGAGCCGCCGACGTAGGTGGCATAGCGCGCGAGGAGCTGGGCCAACTTCGGCTCGCGCACCGTCCCGAAGGCCAGGCCGCCAAGGGACCGGCCGAGGCCGAGGTCGCCGATCAGCCGGGGCTGACGCGCCACGCGGGCGGCGAGGGTGCCCTGCCGGGGCGCCGCGCTCTGCATCATCGGGCCGTCGAAGGCCTCGAACAGCCGCCGGGCGCGGGCCGAGAAGGCGGCGAAGTCGTCCGCCGCCATGCGGCCGAAGACGCGGCTGATCTCCTGGTCCGTCCGCTCGGCGTCGGCAAAGAGGTCGAGCCGGGTGCCGCCCTCCCAGTAATGCCGGGCGAGGCAGGGCAGGGGCGTCAGGGTGACGTGATCCTCAAGGGCGGTGCCGACGTCCTGAAACAGCCGATCGAAGACGCCCCGCAGGGTCAGGACGGTCGGCCCGGTGTCGACGGGGCCGAGGCTGCTGGGCTTTGTCCGCATCTTGCCGCCCGGGCCGGGCGCGGACTCCAGGACCGTGACGGAGGCCCCCGCATGGGCAAGCCGGAGGGCCGTGACCAGCCCGCCGATCCCGGCCCCGATGACGATGACGCGCTGGCCCACCAAGGTCGCTGTCCTCCCTCAGTCGATAGTTGACTTGGCAGCGCCAGATGTCCAGTCTGATTGACAGATCAAGTGTCACATCAGGATTACACAGGAGACGCCATGGGCCTGCACCAGAGGATCGAAGCCGCCATCGACCGAACCCTCGCGGCCAGTGCCGTCGGCGGACCGGCGCGGCTGGGGCGGGCATTGTCCTACGCGGTGAGCCCGGGCGGCGCGCGGATCCGGCCGACGATCCTCGTCTCGGTCGCGCAGGCCTGCGGCGACGATCGGCCGGAGCTGACCGATGCCGCCGCCGTGGCGCTGGAGCTGATCCACTGCGCCAGCCTCGTCCACGACGACCTGCCCTGTTTCGACGATGCCGACCTGCGCCGGGGCAAGCCCTCGGTCCACCGCGCCTTTTCCGAGCCGCTCGCCGTGCTGACCGGCGATGCGCTGATCCTCAAGGCCTTCGAGGTCATCGCCATGGCCTCGGCCCGGGTCCCGGACCGGGGGCTCATGCTGACCGCCCATCTCGCCTACCGCACCGGCGCGCCGCACGGCATCTGCGCCGGGCAGGGGTGGGAGAGCGAGGAAAGTATCGACCTCTCGGCCTACCACCGCGCCAAGACCGGCGCCCTGTTCTGCGCCGCGACGCAGATGGGCGCGATCGCCGCGGGGCAGGAGCCGGGGCCGTGGGAGGAACTGGGCGCCCGCATCGGCGAGGCCTTCCAGGTCGCCGACGATCTGCGCGATGCCCTGTGCTCGACCGAGGAGCTGGGCAAGCCGGCGGGGCAGGATGCCCACCACGGCCGCCCCTCGGCCGTCGCGCAATACGGGGTCGAGGGCGCCTCGCGGCGCCTCGGCGACATCCTCGCCGGTGCCATCTCCTCGATTCCCTCCTGCCCCGGAGAGGCGGCGCTGGCCCAGATGGTGCGTGCCTATGCCGACCGGATGGTGCCGAACGCGGAACGCCTCCGCCGGCCCGTGCCCGGAGAATGACCGACATCGCCGCCCCGGGCAGGCCGGGCCGGCCGGCCGCGGGCTGGCTGGTGCGGCTGGCCGGGTCGCGGCGATTCCACCGGGTCGCGGCCAGGGTTCCGGGCCTCCGCCGGATCGCGCGGGCCGAGGGCGAGGCGATCTTCGACCTCGTCGCCGGCTTCTGCCAGTCGCAGATCCTCATGGCCCTGGTCGAC
>JAMWZF010000452.1 GCA_024304875.1 Paracoccaceae bacterium | reverse complement strand
GAGACAGGGCTCGGGGCGCCCTCGGGTCCGGGAGACTGGGTCGGTGTCTGGGGCCAGAGTCCGACCGCGCCCCGGGGCGAGGCCGTCGCCGCCCGGCGCGAGGCCCCGGTCCTGCGGGTCGAGGACGCCTTCCTGCGATCGGTCCGGCCGGGCCGGGCCGGGGGCGGGCCGGGCATCGGCCTGCTGCTCGACGAGGTCGGGGTGCACTTCGACGGCAGCCGGCCTTCGGGGCTGGAGCGCCTGCTGGCGAGCGACCCTCTCGACGATGCAGCCCTGCTGGCGCGCGCCCGGGCCGGGATCGACCGGCTGACCCGGTCGCATCTGTCCAAGTATTGCGCCTTCGACCCGGAGGCCGAGCTTCCGCCCCCCGGCTACGTCCTGGTGATCGATCAGACCGAGGGCGACGCGTCGGTCACCGCCTCCCGCGGCAACCGCAATTCCTTCCTCGAGATGCTGTTCCATGCCCGCGACGAGCACCCCGGCGCGCCCGTGGTCGTCAAGACCCATCCCGAGACCGCCGCGGGCGCCCGGACCGGCCATTTCCGGCCAGAGGACTTCGGGATCAACGTCACCCTGCTGACCGACGCGGTGTCCCCCTGGCGCCTGCTCGAGGGGGCCGTGGCGGTCTACGTCTTTTCCTCCCATATGGGGTTCGAGGCCATCCTCGCGGGGCACCGGCCCGTGGTCTTCGGCCAGCCCTTCTACGCGGGATGGGGCCTCACCGACGACCGGATGCCGGTCGACCGCCGGCAGCGGACGCTGACCCGGGCGCAGCTTTTGGCGGGCGCGATGCTGCTGTTCCCGACCTGGTACGACCCTTACCGCGACCGGCTGTGTTCCTTCGAGGAGGCGGCGGGCACGCTGGAGGCGCGCGCCCGGGCCTGGCGCGAGGACCGGCACGGCTGGGTGGCGAGCGGCATGCGGCTGTGGAAGCGGCGACCGCTGCAGAGCGTGTTTGGCAGCGGGGCCGGCGTGGTGTACCAGGACGACCCGGCGAAGGCGGCGGCGCGGGCGGACAGGGACGGCCGGCGCCGCATGGTCTGGGCCTCGAAGGCCGAGGGCCACGCGGGCGCGGTGCGGGTGGAGGACGGCTTCCTGCGCTCCCGCGGCCTCGGCGCCGACCTGATCGCGCCCCTCTCCCTCGTCCTCGACGACCTCGGCATCTACTACGATCCCGCTGCGGACAGCCGGCTGGAGCGGCTGATCGCGGCTTCGGTGGACCTGCCCGATTGGGCGGTCGAGCGGGCCGAGCGGCTGATGCGGCGCCTGATCGCGGACCGGCTGGCGAAGTACAACCTCGGCGGGGCGGGCCTGCCACCCGGGCTGCCCGTGGGCCGGCGGATCCTGGTGCCCGGGCCAGGTCGAGGACGACGCCTCGATCCTGCTGGGCGCTGGCGAGGTGCGGACCAACCGGGCGCTGCTGGCCTCCGCGCGGGCGGCGAACCCTGCGGCCGTGATCCTCTACAAGCCGCACCCGGACGTGGAGGCGGGCTTGCGGGTGGGGGCGGTGCCGGACGCCGGCGCCCTGGCCGACGCCGTGCTGGAGCGGACCGACCCGGTCGCGGCGCTGGACGGGGTGGACGAGGTCTGGACGATGACATCGCTTCTCGGCTTCGAGGGTCTGATCCGGGGCAAGCGGATCACCTGCCTCGGCTCCCCGTTCTATGCCGGCTGGGGGCTGACAGACGACCGCGCCGCCCTCCTGCCCCGGCGGTCGGCCCGGCCGACTGTGGCGCAGCTGGTCCACGCGGCGCTGATCGACTACCCGCGCTACTTCGACCCGGTCACCGGGACGGCCTGTCCGGTCGAGGTGGCGATGGCCCGGCTGGCGCGGGGAGACCTGCCGCGGCCGTCGCGGGCGAACCGGCTGCTGGCCAAGGCGCAGGGGCTCTTCGCGTCCTATGCGCACCTGTGGAGATAGGTCCGGGCATGTTCGCTGTTTCGGGTGATCCTTCGTTAACCCGCGTGCCGTAACTAAGAAAATTACCGCAGCCGATTCGGACACCACTTCAGATCCTGTAAAATCAAAGACTTGGGCGGGCGCTCTGCCCTCTCGAAGGCCCCGCCGGTAAAATTCTTAGAGGCTGCAGGGGCCGCTCAGCCGCGCCGCCGCCAGCGGCACATCACGTCCGGCCCGACGGGCCGCGTCGCCACCAGATCGAATCGCGGCGCATCGGCCAAACGGTCGACGCCCAGCGCGCCGATCCCCGGCATTCCTTCGGCGCCGAGGGTCAGGCCGGCGGTGAAGCCCACCATCTCGTCCCCCAGGTCCGCCGCGATCAGCGAGGCCGCAAGGCTCCCGCCGCCCTCGCAGAAGACCCGCGGCCTGCCATTCGTCACCCTCAAGCTCGCCACCTCCTTCGACGGTCGCATCGCCACCGCGACGGGCGAGAGCCAGTGGATCACCGGCCCCGCCGCCCGGCGCGAGGTCCATGCGCTGCGCGCCCGGCACGACGCGGTTCTGGTCGGCGCGGGGACGGTGCGGGCGGACGATCCGGCCCTGACGGTGCGCGGCCTCGGCATCGCCCGTCAGCCCGTCAGGGT
>JAMWZF010000451.1 GCA_024304875.1 Paracoccaceae bacterium | reverse complement strand
CGACGTGCTGGAAGCGCGGCTGGCGAAGCAGGCCTAGCCGCCCACCACCGATTGCTGCCAGAGGTCGAGGTCGGACATCCGCAGGCGCGGGTGCCGCAGGGGCCCGAAATCCGCGAATTGGCGGACACCGGGAAACAGCGACAGGTAGAGGGTCATGAGGTCGCCCCGAAGACCCAGCTCGTGCATCGTGCCGGGGTGGTGGCTCTCGACTTCGACGCCGCTGGCGATCAGCCGCTGGTGGTCCCTGAATCCCAGGTGGAACACCTCCACCGCAGTGGGCGGGGACAGCTCGATGACATTTATTCCATCAAGCAGATCGCGTCCGGGGATGAAGGCCCCGTCGCCCCGGGCCAACGCCTGGGCCGCGCGGGTCCGGTTGTAGAGCCGCGCGCAGGGACCCAGCACGAGGTCGGGCATGGGCCGGGCAATGCCGAGCGAGTCAGCGGAGAAACGGGTGAGGCAGCCCATTTCCCGACGCTGGCCCCTGGCACCCGGGATGACCGTCATCGCCCCGCGCCAGAGGAGGGTCTGATACCCGTCTTCGACGGTCCTGACCTCGTCGCCGGGCAGAAGGTCCTCGACCGCGACGGGGCCGCGGGCGGTGGCGACGAGAGTGCCGCGCGCGAAGGCGGCGAAGGCATCCTCGAAGGCGGGGGAGGCAGGTGCGATCCGGCTGAAATCGCCGATATCGCCGTTCGGTTCCAGGTGCAGCACCTCGTATTTGCGCATGAGAGGCTTTGCGCGAGGGGGCTGCACCTCGAACCGGGTAATCGGACCCTGACGGACCGAGGTAGAGACAGCTGTGACCGGCACGGGGGCCGGCGCACGGGGGAGCACGGACATGGCGTCACCTTGCGGTTCGTCACATCGTCTGTCGGCCCCCACCGACAACATCCGAACTGACTTGGAGTTCGTGGGGAATGTGCCGGCCTCGGCGTGATTCGGTCAAATTTTGTCGGTGTTCGGTGCCGATCCGCGGCCAATGCCGGCCGCACGCCGAGATTGTCCGGTATCGGTGGACCACTTTGCCACAATCGGCGCCGGACGGCCCTGTCGGCTGCGGCGGCCCGGGCGGGTGCCGGGCCGGACCGATGGTGCCTGCGTCAGGCCGTCAGACCGAGGCCGATCAGGCTCGGCTTCGGCGCTTCGGACCGGCGGCGGGTCGTCGCCTGCCGGCGCAGGCCCCGTTCCCAAGGCATCGCCGTCTGGAGCGTCGCCGCCTCCTGCTTGATCCCGTCCATCCAGCGCATCTTGATCTTCATGGTTCTGCTCCGACCCCGAAATCTCTGTCTGCCTTGCCCGTTCGGGCATCTGCGGAGACACTTATCCCGCGCCAAAGCGGCACGAGTTGGACGCGAATGGCCATTTGTGCAGCGGGATGAAACGGAGGGGCCGCCAGATTGTGGCATGCCGACGGCCCGTGCAATCGCCGTGAGTTCATTGTGATTTGCACGAAATCGGAAACAATCGCCTGCACGGATGCGCGATTGGTGGCGGCGAGATTGTGGCGAAGCCGACCGGGTTGGGCCGCAATCCCCGTCTAGAGCCGGATCGCCGCGATCAGCCGGCCATAGTCGGCCTCTCTGCGATGCACCGACCGGCGATAGGAAAAGAACCGGTCCGGGTCCGAATAGGTGCAGTGGCGGGTCCAGGTCGCCTGGCCGATGCCCGCCGCGCGCAGCCGGTGCAGTCCGAAGCCGGGGAGGTCGAACAGCAACCTGTCGCCGTCGCCCTGGGCGAAGAACCGGCCGTAGTCCGGGTCCTCGGCGATGAAGGTCTCGAAGAACTCGGGCCCCACTTCGTAGGCGCGCTGGCTGATCGAGGGGCCGATCACGGCGGCACTGTCCTCGCGCCGGGCGCCAAGCGCCTCCATCGCCTCGATCGTCGCCTCCAGCACGCCGTCCAGCGCCCCGCGCCAGCCGGCATGGGCCGCCCCGATGACCCCGGCATCGCGGTCGGCGAAGAGGACCGGCTGGCAGTCGGCCGTCAGAACCGACAGGACGACGCCCGGTGTCGCGGTGACCAGAGCGTCGGCCTTGGGCGGCGGCTCGGGGGCATGCGTGACCGTGACGGCATCGGCCGAATGGACCTGATGGACCCCGGCCAGCGAGGCCGCCTCCGCTCCCATCGCGAGGGCCACCCGTTCCCGGTTGATGGCCACCGCCTCGTGCTGGTCCGAGGACCCCATCCCGCAGTTGAGGCCCGCGAAGACCCCGGACGAGGCCCCGCCGCCGCGCCCGAAGAACCCGTGGCGCAGCGGGGACAGAAGGTCCGAGGTGATGATATCGAGCGTCATGCGGGGCTCAGGCCTCCAGTCCGGCGAGCGGCGGTGCGCCGGGCGGGATCAGGCCCAGCACCTTGAAAAGGTCACCCATTCGGCCGGGGGCGGTCAACCGGTCGAATGCGTCGAGATGGCTGCCCAGGGCCGCGCCGGTCAGCCCGCGGGCCAGCGCCTCGGCCCGGGGCCCGATTCCAAGGCGGGAGAAAAACGCGCCTTGTGTCGCCAGCGGCAGGGCCAGAGCCGGAGCCGCGGCGCGGGCGAGGG
>JAMWZF010000450.1 GCA_024304875.1 Paracoccaceae bacterium | reverse complement strand
CGGCCGCCAGCATCTCCTCGTCCGAGAAGAGCCAGTCGTGCGTGCCCGCCGTCACCCCCTCGCGGCCTTCGCCGAAAAGGATGTAGCGGCCGGCGCCGATCAGGCTCACCGCCGGATCGCGGTGGGGCAGCGCGCTGCTGTAGAGGCCCGCGAGCTCGCTCGCGGCCTCGCCGGTGACGACGTCGCCGGTCACCTCGCCCAGCAGGGGCTCGTCGGTGAAGATGTCGACGTTCACGAAGACCGCGTAACCCAGGAAGAGGGCCGGGAGCGCGTGTCTGGAGATGTAGAGCAGCGTCTGCATGGGAACCTCAGAACTGGAAGTAGAGGAAGGGGGAGAAGCTCTGCTCGGCGAGCTTGAGCAGGGTGAGGGTGGCCGCCGTCCCGACCAGCACGGTCGGCACCACGGCGGGGATGACCCCGAGGGGCGCGCCGGGCTGCGGCATCAGCCGGGTCTCGGTCAGGCGGTTCATCCAGGGCTCGGCCACGGCCACACCAATGGCGATCACGAGGAAGGCCAGGCTCTCGCCGGAGAGCGCCAGCGCGGCCTCGGGCGCCATGCCGACGCCGTTGAGGCCCAGCATCCCGCCGTAGACGGCCACGGCCTGCCCCATGTCGGCGGCGCGGAAGACGACCCAGCCGATCAGCACCAGGAATAGCGTGCGCACCAGCGCCGCCCCGCTCCGCGCCTTGTCGAGGCCGGTCGCCCGCTCCAGCGCCATCCAGCCGCCGTGCCAGAAGCCCCAGATGACGAAGGTCCAGGCCGCCCCGTGCCAGAGCCCGCCCAGCACCATGACGGTGAGCAGGTTGACATAGGTCCGCCGCGCCCCGCGCCGGTTGCCGCCCAGCGGGATGTAGAGGTAATCGCGCAGCCAGACCGACAGCGAGATGTGCCAGCGTTTCCAGAACTCGGTGATCGAGCGCGAGACGTAGGGCGTGTCGAAGTTCTCGATGAATCGGAAGCCGAGCATCTGGCCCAGCCCGATCGCCATGTCGGAGTAGCCCGAGAAATCGAAGTAGAGCTGCATCATGTAGGCCACCGCACCGACCCAGGCGAGGGTGAGCGAGGGGTCCGCCGTGCCGAAGGCGAGGTCCGCGATGGGCGCCACTGCATCGGCCAGCAGCACCTTCTTGGCCAGCCCGACGAAGAACCGCAGCATCCCGTTGGTGAACTTCTCCATCGAATGGGTGCGATGCCTGAACTGCCCGGCGAGGTCCTTGTAGCGCAGGATCGGCCCCGCGATGAGCTGCGGGAAAAGCGCGATGAAGGCGGCGAAGTCGAGCAGCCGGACGTCCTCGGGCGCGTCGCCGCGGTAGACGTCGATCAGGTAGCTGACCGACTGGAAGACGTAGAACGAGATGCCGATGGGCAGGATGATCTGCCAGTGCACGCCCATCGCCTCGGGGGTCGTGCCGAAGAGGCCGGCAAAGCTGTCGACGAAGAAGTTGAAATACTTGAACAGGCCCAGCACGCCGAGGCAGCCGGCAACCCCCACCGCCATCCAGCGCTTGGCGATCCGCCGCGCCGGGGCGTGCCGGATCTGCCGCCCGACGAGGTAGGTAAAGATCGTGGTGCCGATCAGCAGCAGCAGGAAATCCACCCGCCACCAGGCGTAGAATGCATAGGACCCCGCCAGAAGGGTGGCCGATTTGAACCGCCAGGGCGTCAGGTAGTAGAGCGCCAGAAAGAGCGGCAGGAACAGAAACAGGAAGGTTTCGGAGGAAAAGACCATCAGGGAGCCTCCTCTTCGCCGCAGGCGTCGAAGACGCGGCCGGCCGCGTCGTCTTGCAGGTCGTCCGAAATCCGGGCCGAGATCGTCTCGACCACGATGTCCGCCTGGCCATCGCCGCGCGCCGCCTCGAGATACGTGGGTGTCACCTGGTCGAGGTCGCCGGCCAGAAGGCGCGGCATCTGCTGCGACAGGTCGTTGCCGGCCAGCCGGACGGTGGCGAGGCCGGTGCCCCGTATCCCCATCCGGTTGCCGTCGAATTCATTGTCCAGGACGTGGGCCGTGCTGTCGGGCAGTTGCCCGTTGATCGCCAGACCCGCGCCGCGATTGCGGGCGATCGTGTTGCGATCGAGGATCACGGTGCCCGCCATGTCGAGGGCGACGCCGCCACCGATGTTGGCCTCGACGGTGTTGCCGGTCATGCGCAGGCAACCGGCGCCCTCGGCGAAGGTCACGGCGGTGCCCTCGAAGCCCGAGACGGCATTGCCTTGCAGCGCCACGCGGTTGCTGTCGTCGTCGATCCGGATAGCCTTGCCGCCGCCGGTGTCGAAGTGGTTGCGGGCGATCTCGGCCGCCTGCATCCCCGAGACGTGCAGCGCATGCGCGCCGCTCGTGTCCAGGAACCGATTGCCGGTGATCGTGGCGTCCTCGCCGCGGGTGACCAGGAGGGCCGTGCCCCGAAAGGCCTCGAACCGGTTGTCCTGCACCACGGCGCCGTCGAGCCGGTTGAGGCTCACGGTGCGCAGGTTGACGAAGTCGTTGCCGGCCAGGGCGTTGGCCGTACCGCTGCCGAGCAGTCCCCCGGCCCCGACGAAGATGCCGCCGGTGAACAT
>JAMWZF010000045.1:8526-13683 GCA_024304875.1 Paracoccaceae bacterium | reverse complement strand
GGGCGCGGGCCTCGGGGCGGCGGGCTTGGCGCCCTCCTCCTCGTCCTGGGCCTCGAAGCGCAGGCCGAATTCGACCGAGGGGTCGACGAAGGTCTTGATCGAATCCCAGGGGATATAAAGCGGCTCGGGCGAGTTGCCGAAGTTCAGCGTGACCGAGAACCCCTCGTCCGTGACCTCGAGCCCGTCGAACCAGTGCTGCATCACCACCGTCATCTCGCCGGGGTAGCGGTCGGAGAGCCAGTCGGCGATCTCGACGTCCGGATGCATCGTGTCGAAGGTGATGAAGAAGTGGTGATCCCCCGGAAGACCCCGGGCCGCGACATCCTCGAGCACCTGCTGGATCAGCTTGCGCATGTGCTGGTGCATGAGGTTTCCGTAGTCGATACGGCGCGTCATGGCGGTCTTTCCGGTCGGGGATCGTGGCGTCGGCGTGGCGCCGATTTCAGGGCCGATGGGCGGGAGTGTCAAGGGGACATCACGAGCCCGGCACCGAGGCCGGCGAGGGCGCAGGCGAGAAGCGTGAGGCCGAGCCCGGCCCGGACCCGGAACAGCAGCGCCGCCGCCAGCACGCAGAGGCCGAGGGCGAGGGGCGAGAGGCTGGCGGGGTCTGGGGCGAGAACGGACAGGGGTCCCGCCTGGAGGGTGCCGACCTCGGCAAAGAGGACGTGGGCCGCGAACCAGAGGGAGAGGTTCGCGATCACCCCCACCACCGCCGCGGTGATCGCCCGGAGCGCCGCGGCGATGCGCACCTGTCCCTCCAGCCAGTCGATCAGCGGGGCGCCGGCGAAGATCCAGGTGAAGCAGGGCACGAAAGTGACCCAGAGCGTGAAGAGGCCGGCGAGGACGGCCGTGCCGAGGCCCCCCTCGGCCGCCCCGGCGAGATGCCCGGTGAACTGGGTGACGAGGATCAGAGGACCCGGTGTGGTCTCGGCCAGGCCGAGCGCGTCGATCATCTCCTCGGGTGTCAGCCAGCCGTAGCCCGTGACCACCTCCTGCGTCATGTAGCCCAGCACCGCGTAGGCGCCGCCGAAGGTGACGACGGCGAGCTTGGAGAAGAACAGGCCGAGGTCGGTGAAGAAGCCGCCTTCGAGCACCGCCAGCGCCGCCACGGGCCCGAGCCAGAGCCCGAGGCCGATCAGCAGCGGCGTCAGCGAGCGGGAGAGATCGGCCGGCGGCGCCTCCCGCGGCGGGTCGGTGCAGGTGACGGCCCCCCAGAGCGCGGCGAGGCCGACGATGAGCGGGAAGGGCAGGTCGAAGAGGAACAGGCCCAGGAAGGCGAGGACCGCCAGCACCACGCCCCCGCGCCCCTCGAGCGCCCGCTTCGACAGCTTGAGGATCGCCTGCACCACGACCATGACGACGGCGGCCTTGATGCCGAGGAAGGCCCACTGGACCAGGGGCAGGTCGCCGTAGGAGAGGTAAAGGAGCGCCAGGCAGAGGATCACCGCCGCGCCCGGCAGGACGAAGAGGCCGCCCGCGAGCAGCCCGCCGGGGATGCCGCGCAGCCGCCAGCCGGCGTAGGTCGCCAGTTGCATCGCCTCGGGTCCGGGCAGCAGCATGCAGAAGGACAGCGCCCGGAGGAACTGCGCCTCGGTCAGCCAGGGGCGCGCGTCCACCAGTTCCCGGTGCATCAGCGCGATCTGCGCCGCCGGGCCGCCGAAGGACAGAAGGCCGATGCGTCCGAAGACGCGGGTGAGATCGGAGAGCGGGATCATGCCGCCACCGGAGGACGGGGCGAGTCCTGCCTGACCGGCTCGTTCGCTGCCGGTCCGCGGGCGGCGGGCCGGACTCCCGAAGGTGAGTATTTGGGCCAGCCCGAAGCGGCAGCGCAGGCTCTTTTGGCTTCGGGCTGGCGCCGATACCCATCCTTCGGCTGGTTGCGGTCGGTGTGCGGGTGCCGGACCGCGCCGGGGATCGGGTGGGTGCCGGCCTCGACATCGGCGTCGGTCGAGACGTCGACGAGGGCCGGGACCTCGGGCGTGCCGATCAGGCGCAGCCGCTGGGCGGGGGTCATGGTGTCGGGCACGGGCAAGGGCATGTCTCCCGGGCTCAGGTCAAACATGCGACGCTCGGGCCTTGGCCTCACGGGGCGCGGTCGCGGGGCCCCTGGCGCGACCATTGCCGAAGGCGGCACCCGGATCAAGCCGCATCGCGCCGGCGACGGCCTGCCGATAGCGGCCCCCTGTTATTGAATATCCCGGACCCCGGGCCAACATCTGCCCCCGAGCAGTCATCAGAACAGACGGGACAGACCCATGCGATCCATTTTCCTCGCCGCCGCCCTTCTGGGCGCCACCTCCGCCGCAGCGCAGGGCAACCTCAGGGACGAGGCCGAGATCTCGGAAGGACTGATCGCCACCGGCATGGCGGTCCGCATCGCCGAGCGGTGCGACAGCCTCGATGCGCGCCGGATCCAGGGGATCAACTTCCTGTTCGGCCTCAAGGAGCGGGCGCGCGAGATGGGCTACAGCGAAAGCCAGATCAACGCCTACCTCGAGGACAAGGCCGAGGAGCGCCGCCTGATCGCCGTCGCGGAGGGCCGTCTGGCCGACAAGGGTGCCGTCGAGGGCCAGCCCGAGACCTTCTGCACCGTCGGCCGGGCCGAAATGGCCGCCGGGACCCAGACTGGCCGGCTTCTGCGCTGAGCGCCGCATCGCCGCGCGATTCGAAAGCGTTAACGGTGGGTTAACCGGGCCAAGGTGCCCGGTTCTTCCGGTTTTGCCCAAGCATGCTGCGACGGCAAAGTCCCTTTCACTCCCTGACGACCCGCGTTAGAAGGCCCCGGAAGCGCAGCCTGGCGGGTCACTCCTCCGCCGCCTGCACATGAGCCGACGAGCAACGGGAGACGCGCGCCATGTCCGACTTGCGCAAGGTCGTCATCGACGGGGTCGAGCTGGAAGTCCCGGGGGCGATGACCCTGATCCAGGCCTGCGAACACGCCGGCATCGAGATCCCCCGCTTCTGCTACCACGAGCGCCTCAGCATCGCCGGCAACTGCCGGATGTGCCTCGTCGAGGTGGTGGGCGGCCCGCCCAAGCCCGCGGCCTCCTGCGCCATGCAGGTCAAGGACCTCCGCCCCGGCAAAGACGGCGAGCCGCCGGTGGTCAAGACCAACTCCCCCATGGTCAAGAAGGCCCGGGAGGGGGTGATGGAGTTCCTGCTCATCAACCACCCGCTCGACTGCCCGATCTGCGACCAGGGCGGCGAATGCGACCTTCAGGACCAGGCGATGGCCTATGGCGTCGACTTCTCGCGCTACCGCGAGCCCAAGCGCGCCGCCCTCGACCTCGACCTCGGCCCGCTGGTCGAGACGCACATGACCCGCTGCATCTCGTGCACCCGCTGCGTGCGTTTCACGACCGAGGTCGCGGGCATCACGACGATGGGCCAGACCGGCCGCGGCGAGGACAGCGAGATCACCGCCTACCTCGACCAGACGCTCGATTCGAACCTGCAGGGAAACATCATCGACCTCTGCCCGGTGGGCGCGCTGGTGTCGAAGCCCTACGCCTTCACCGCCCGCCCGTGGGAGCTGACCAAGACCGAGACCATCGACGTGATGGATGCCCTCGGCTCCAACATCCGCGTGGACACCAAGGGGCGCGAGGTCATGCGCATCCTCCCCCGCAACCACGACGGGGTGAACGAGGAGTGGATTTCGGACAAGACCCGCTTCGTCTGGGACGGGTTGCGCCGCCAGCGGCTGGACAAGCCGTATGTCCGCGAGAACGGCAAGCTGCGCCCCGCCTCCTGGGGCGAGGCGCTGCAGGTGGCGGCCGAGAAGATCCGCGGCGCGTCGAACCTGACCGGCCTTGTCGGTGACCTGGCCCCGGTCGAGGCGGCATTCGCCCTCAAGCATCTGATCGAGGGGCAGGGCGGCCAGGTGGAATGCCGGACCGATGGCGCGGCGCTGCCCGCCGGGAACCGGTCGGGTTATGCCGGAACCGCCGCCGTCGAGGATATCGACACCGCCAAGTCCATCGTCCTGATCGGCACCAACCCCCGGGCCGAGGCGCCGGTGCTGAACGCCCGCATCCGCAAGGCCTGGTTGCACGGCGCCCGGATCAGCGTGATCGGCGCGGCCGAGGACCTGACCTACGATTATGAGCATCTCGGCACCGGCCGCGAGGCTCTGGCCGATCTTGCCAAGGCCGAGCGGGCCGATGCCGGCGGCGTTGTCGTCGTGGGCCAGGGTGCGCTGACCGGCGAGACCGGGGCCGCCGTTCTGGCCCAGGCCATGCAGGTCGCCGAGGCCGGTGGATCGAAGCTGCTGATCCTGCACACCGCCGCCAGCCGCGTCGGCGCGATGGACGTGGATGCGACCTGCGACGGCGGGATTGCCGCCGCGCTGAAGGGCGACGTGATCTACAACCTCGGCGCGGACGAAGTGGAGATCCCAACCGGCGCCTTCGTCATCTACCAGGGGTCGCACGGCGACCGGGGCGCGCACCGCGCCGACGTGATCCTGCCGGGCGCCGCCTGGACCGAGGAGAACGGCCTTTTCGTCAACACCGAAGGCCGGCCCCAGCTGGCCATGCGGACCGGCTTCGCGCCGGGCGAGGCCAAGGAAAACTGGTCCATTCTCAGGGCGTTGTCGGGCGAACTTGACGCGACGCTGCCGTACGACAGCCTGGCCCAGCTGCGCCAGGCCCTGATCGAGGCGGTCCCCCTTCTGGCGGAGATCGACCAGGTCGTCGCCAACACCTGGGAGCGGCCCGAGGGCGGCGACCTCGGCAGCGGCGACTTCGCTCCGGCGGTGCGCGATTTCTACCTGACCAACCCGATCGCCCGCGCCAGCGCGGTGATGGCCGAGCTGAGCAAGATGGCCAGCGACCGGGCCGGCACGCAGCTGGCGGCGGAGTGACGAGGGGAGTGCGTCTGGGCATGGCGGCGATGATGGGATGCATGAGCCTTGCAGGGTGCCAGACGGCGCCCGCCGCCGGCGTTCCCGCGACCGGTGCCACGCCGACCTACGAGGGGATCGAGACCCGTCTGCTGGACGGCAACCTGGTGAACTTCAACCTCGCCGTGAGCGGCGCGCCGACCCAGGACGCCGTCACCCGCTATGCCGATTGTGCCGCGGCACAATACGCCCTGATCCGCGGTTACGGCTTTGTCCGCCATATCCGCACCCAGGTGGGCGAAAGCGGCGGGCGC
>JAMWZF010000045.1:0-8516 GCA_024304875.1 Paracoccaceae bacterium | reverse complement strand
CCGCCGATGCCGTCTATACCATTTCCGCCGTCCTGCCTGCGGGGCTGCGCACCATCGACGCCGAAGTGACCGTGGCTGACTGCCAGCTCGCCGGCATACCAACTGTCTGAGGGACGAGGGACCATGGTCGAGTTCTTTACAACCACGAACACCGGCATCCTTCTGCTGATCCTCGGGCAATGCCTGCTGGTTTTGGTGCCGGTTCTCGTCTCCCTCGCCTTCCTGATGTATGCCGACCGCAAGGTCTGGGCCGCCGTCATGCTGCGCCGGGGGCCGAACGTGGTGGGGCCCTGGGGGCTGCTGCAGTCCTTCGCCGACTTCCTGAAGTACATCGTCAAGGAAATCGTCGTCCCTGCGGGGGCCGACAAGGTGGTCTTCTTCCTCGCGCCCATCATCTCGCTGACGCTGGCGATCATCGCCTGGGCGGTGATCCCGTTCAACGACGGCTGGGTCGTCTCGGACATCAACGTCGCGATCCTCTACATCTTCGCGGTCTCCTCGCTCGAGGTCTACGGCGTCATCATGGGCGGCTGGGCGTCGAACTCGAAATATCCCTTCATGGGCTCGCTGCGGTCTGCGGCGCAGATGATCTCCTACGAGGTCTCGATCGGCCTCATCATCATCGGCGTGATCCTGTCCACCGGGTCGATGAACCTGACGGCCATCGTCCACGCGCAGGACACCGGCTGGGGCATCCTCGGCTGGTACTGGCTGCCGCACTTCCCGATGATGTTCCTGTTCTTCATCAGCGCCCTGGCCGAGACGAACCGTCCGCCCTTCGACCTGCCGGAGGCGGAATCCGAGCTCGTCGCCGGCTACCAGGTCGAATACTCCTCGACCCCGTTCCTGCTGTTCATGATCGGCGAATTGATGGCCGTGGTGCTGATGTGCGCCCTGGTGTCGCTGCTGTTCCTCGGCGGCTGGCTGTCGCCGGTGCCGTTCCTGCCGGACGGCGTGTTCTGGATGGTCGTCAAGATCCTGTTCTGCTTCTTCATCTTCGCGATGGTGAAGGCGATCACCCCGCGCTACCGCTACGACCAGCTCATGCGCCTCGGCTGGAAGGTCTTCCTGCCGATGTCGCTGGGCTGGGTCGTGCTGGTGGCGTTCCTTGCGAAATTCGAAGTCCTTGGCGGGTTCTGGGCCCGCTGGGCGACCGGAGGCTGACCCATGACCGCGATCGACTGGAACCGGGCCACGAAATACTTCCTGCTGGTGGACTTCCTGAAGGGGTTCAAGCTGGGGCTGCGGTATTTCTTCTCGCCCAAGACGACGATCAACTACCCGCACGAGAAGGGGCCGCTGTCGCCCCGCTTCCGCGGCGAACATGCGCTGCGCCGGTATCCCAACGGCGAGGAACGCTGCATCGCCTGCAAGCTTTGCGAGGCAATCTGCCCCGCGCAGGCCATCACCATCGAGGCCGGTCCGCGCCGCAACGACGGCACGCGCCGCACCGTGCGGTACGACATCGACATGGCCAAATGCATCTACTGCGGCTTCTGCCAGGAGGCCTGCCCGGTCGATGCCATCGTGGAAGGGCCGAACTTCGAGTTCTCGACCGAGACGCGGGAAGAGCTGTTCTACGACAAGGCCAAGCTGCTCGCCAACGGCGACCGCTGGGAGGCCGAGATCGCCCGCAACCTCGAACTGGACGCGCCCTACCGATGACCGACGGTTCCAACCCCTTCGAGGCCATGATGAAGGCCGGTCAAGACTGGGCCAAGGCGATGAACCCGGCGCTGGAGAGCTTCACGCCGTCGGGCTTCGAGAAGCTCTGGCCGACCATGCCCAAGGAGGCGATGGAGGCCTTCATGGGCAAGACCTTCAACCCGGAGGGGCTGGACGCCAAGACCAAGCTGCTGCTGACCCTGACGGGCCTGACAATCGCGGGGGCCCAGGCCGAGAGCCAGCTGCGGATGACCGTCCGCCACGCCATCGAGGCGGGCGCGACGCGCCAGGAAGTGGCCGAGACCATCGCCCTTGCGGGCATGTTCGGCGGCGTGCCGGCGATGACCAAGGCGATGGAACTGGCCCAGGCCGTGATGGCCGACGAGAAGGCCCGCGAAGACCAGGACAAGGACGACAGCCAATGACCCCAGCCGCCTTTGCCTTCTACTGCTTCGCCGTCGCCGCGCTCGGCGGGGGCCTGATGACGGTGGTGAGCCGGAACCCGGTCCACTCGGTCCTCTGGCTGATCCTGACCTTCCTGTCCTCGGCAGGCCTCTTCGTCCTCCTCGGGGCCGAGTTCCTGGCCATGCTGCTGATGATCGTCTACGTCGGCGCGGTCATGGTGCTGTTCCTCTTCGTGGTGATGATGCTCGACGTGGACTTTGCCGCGCTGAAGGGGGAGATGGCGAAATACATGCCCCTGGCCCTGCTGATCGGGATCATCCTCCTGATGCAGCTGGCGCTGGCTTTCGGGGTCTGGGAATTCGACGTCGGCGCCGTGGAGCGCGCCGCGAACCCGGTGGAGGACGTCTACAACACCCAAGGGCTGGGCCTGGTGCTTTATGACCGGTATTTCCTGCTGTTCCAGCTGGCCGGCCTGATCCTGCTGGTCGCCATGATCGGCGCGATCGTGCTGACCCTGCGCCACCGCTCGGACGTCAAGCGCCAGAACGTGCTGGCGCAGATGTACCGCGATCCGGCCAAGGCAATGGAACTGAAGGACGTCAAGCCGGGGCAGGGGCTGTGATGACACGACAAGACGGATCTGTCCCGGCCCCGGGCCGGGACCTCCTCCCACTGCGCGAAAGGCCCCGGAGCGGGTCCGTGGCGGGGCAGACGAACACGAGGGACACCCGATGATCGGACTTGAACACTATCTCACCGTGGCGGCGGCGCTGTTCGTCATCGGCATCTTCGGGCTGTTCCTGAACCGCAAGAACGTCATCATCCTGCTGATGTCGATCGAGCTGATGCTGCTGGCGGTCAACATCAACCTGGTGGCCTTCTCGTCCTACCTGGGCGATCTGACGGGCCAGGTCTTCACCCTCTTCGTGCTGACCGTCGCCGCCGCCGAGGCGGCCATCGGCCTGGCCATCCTCGTCTGCTTCTTCCGCAACCGCGGCACCATCGACGTCGAAGACGTCAACGTCATGAAGGGGTAAGAGACCCGTGGAAACCATCATCCTCTTCTCCCCCCTCGTCGGCGCGATCATCGGCGGCTTCGGCTGGCGGATCATCACCGAGAACGGGGGGCAGTGGGTCACGACCCTGCTGCTCGGCCTCGCCTGCCTGCTGTCCTGGGTGATCTTCCTGACTTTCGATCCCTCGGCGCACCCGGGCGGGTCCTACACGGTCGAGATCATGCGCTGGGTGTCCTCGGGCAGCCTCGACACCTCGTGGGCGATCCGGATGGACCGGCTGACGGCGATCATGCTGATCGTCATCACCACGGTCTCGGCGCTCGTCCACCTCTATTCCTTCGGCTACATGGCGCACGACGACCAGTTCCGCGAGGGCGAGCATTACAAGGCCCGCTTCTTCGCCTACCTGTCGTTCTTCACCTTCGCCATGCTGATGCTGGTGACGGCGGACAACCTCGTCCAGATGTTCTTCGGCTGGGAGGGCGTGGGCCTCGCCTCGTACCTGCTGATCGGGTTCTACTACCGCAAGCCGAGCGCCAACGCCGCAGCGATCAAGGCTTTCGTGGTCAACCGGGTGGGCGACTTCGGCTTTGCCTTGGGCATCTTCGCCCTGTTCTTCCTGACGGACTCGATCAACTTCGACGTCATCTTCGCCTCTGCGCCCGAGATGGCCGAGACGAACCTCACCTTCCTCTGGCGCGAATGGAACGCCGCCGAGCTGGTGGCTTTCCTGCTGTTCATCGGCGCGATGGGCAAGTCGGCGCAGCTTTTCCTGCACACCTGGCTGCCGGACGCGATGGAAGGCCCGACCCCGGTGTCGGCCCTGATCCACGCCGCGACGATGGTGACGGCGGGCGTGTTCCTCGTCTGCCGCATGTCGCCGATCATGGAATTCGCGCCGAACGCCACGGCATTCATCACGTTCCTCGGCGCCTCGACGGCCTTCTTCGCGGCGACAGTCGGCCTCGTCCAGAACGACATCAAGCGCGTGATCGCCTATTCGACCTGCTCGCAGCTGGGCTACATGTTCGTGGCGGCGGGCGTCGGCGTCTACTCGGCCGCCATGTTCCACCTGTTCACCCACGCCTTCTTCAAGGCGATGCTGTTCCTCGGCGCCGGGTCGGTGATCCACGGGATGCACCACGAACAGGACATGCGGAACTACGGCGGGCTGCGCCACAAGCTGCCCTATACATTCTGGGCGATGATGATCGGCACGCTGGCCATCACCGGCGTCGGCATCCCGCTGACCCACATCGGCTTTGCCGGCTTCCTCTCCAAGGACGCCATCATCGAGAGCGCCTGGGCCGGGACCATGGGCGGATACGCCTTCTGGATGCTCGTGATCGCGGCGCTCTTCACCTCCTTCTATTCCTGGCGGCTGATCTTCCTGACCTTCTTCGGCGAGGCGCGGGGCGACCGGCACACCCACGAGCATGCCCACGAAAGCCCGACCGTCATGCTGGTCCCCCTCGGGGTGCTGGCCGTCGGCGCGGTGCTGGCGGGCATGGTCTGGTACGGGCCGTTCTTCGGCGAGCATGAGCGGGTCAACCGGTTCTTCGGGATCAACGCCGCCCATGCCGAAGAGGTCATGGCCGAGGACGATCACGGCGCCGGTGTCGGCGAAGCGGTCGAAGAACTGGCCGAGGGCGACCTCGAGGGCGCGGACGAGGCGGTGACCGAACCCACCGGCGAGGGCGAGGACCACGGCGAGACGGCCGCGGCCAGCGACAGCGCCGAGGACCACGGCGAAGAGGCGGCCCACGGCCCGGCGCAGCAGCCCGGCGACGGCGCCATCTTCATCGGCCCGGACAACCACGTCATGGACGACGCGCACCACGCGCCGACCTGGGTCAAGGTCTCGCCCTTCGTGGCGATGCTGATCGGCTTCCTCGTCGCCTTCCAGATGTACATCCGCCGCCCCGACCTGCCCGCCAAGCTGGCCGAGAACCAGCGGCCGCTGTACCTCTTCCTGCTGAACAAGTGGTATTTCGACGAGATCTACGACTTCCTGTTCGTCCGCCCGGCGACCCGCGTCGGCGCCTTCCTGTGGAAGCGCGGTGACGGCGGGGTCATCGACGGCGGGATCAACGGGCTGGCCATGGGCGTCGTGCCCTTCGTCACCCGGGCGCTGAACCGGGCGCAGTCCGGCTACATCTTCACCTACGCCTTCGCGATGGTCATCGGGATCGCGATCCTGATCACCTGGATGACGCTGTTCGGGGGAGTCGAGTAATGGACAACCTGCTTTCCCTCACCACCTTCTTCCCGCTGCTGGGCGCCGCGATCCTCGCGCTGTTCCTGCGGGGCGACGACGCGGCGGCGCAGAAGAACGCCAAGTGGGTGGCCCTTGCCACCACGGTGACGACCTTCGTCATCTCGCTCTTCATCCTGTTCGACTTCGACCGGGGCACCGCCGACTTCCAGTTCGTGGAGCAGCGCGAATGGATCGGCGGCATGACCTACAAGATGGGCGTCGACGGGATCAGCGTGCTGTTTGTCATGCTGACCACGTTCCTCATGCCCCTCGTCATCGCGGCCTGCTGGGACGTGACGCACCGGGTCAAGGAATACATGATCGCCTTCCTGGTGCTTGAGACGCTGATGCTCGGCGTGTTCTGCGCCCTCGACCTCGTCCTGTTCTACCTCTTCTTCGAGGCGGGGCTGATCCCGATGTTCCTGATCATCGGCATCTGGGGCGGGGCGAACCGGATCTACGCCAGTTTCAAGTTCTTCCTCTACACCTTCCTCGGGTCCGTCCTGATGCTGGTGGCGATGGTCGCGATGTACGCCCAGGCGGGGACCACCGACATCCCGGCGCTGATGAACTTCGAGTTCGGGTCCGAGAGCTTCAGCCTCCTCGGCATCCAGATCGTCGGCGGCGTGCAGACCCTCCTCTGGCTGGCCTTCTTCGCCAGTTTCGCGGTCAAGATGCCGATGTGGCCGGTGCACACCTGGCTGCCCGACGCCCACGTGCAGGCGCCGACCGCCGGCTCCGTTGTCCTGGCGGCGATCCTGCTCAAGATGGGGGGCTACGGCTTCCTGCGGTTCTCGCTGCCGATGTTCCCCGTCGGGTCCGAGGTCATGGGTCCGCTGGTCCTGTGGATGAGCGCGATCGCCATCGTCTACACCTCGCTCGTCGCGCTGGTGCAGGAGGACATGAAGAAGCTGATCGCCTATTCTTCCGTCGCCCACATGGGATACGTGACCATGGGCATCTTCGCGGTGAACCAGCAGGGCATCGACGGGGCGATCTTCCAGATGCTGAGCCACGGCTTCATCTCGGGCGCGCTGTTCCTCTGCGTGGGCGTGATCTACGACCGGATGCACACCCGCGACATCGACGCCTACGGGGGCCTCGTGAACCGGATGCCGGCCTATGCGCTGATCTTCATGCTGTTCACCATGGCCAACGTCGGCCTGCCGGGGACCAGCGGGTTCATCGGGGAATTCCTGACGCTGATGGGCATCTTCCAGGTCAACACCTGGGTGGCGCTGGTGGCGACCTCGGGGGTGATCCTCTCGGCCGCCTATGCGCTCTGGCTCTATCGCCGGGTCGTCATGGGCGACCTGATCAAGGAAAGCCTGAAGTCGATCACCGACATGACGCGGCGCGAGAAGTGGATCTTCGCGCCGCTGGTGGCGATGACCCTCCTGCTGGGCGTCGCGCCCTGGCTGGTGACCGACATCATCGGCGCCAGTGTCGAAAACCTCGTCACCGACGTGACCACGGCCCAGGCCAACTGGGACCCCGCGACACGCGTCGCGGAAGCTGCGGAGTAACTTCATGATCGGCACCGACCTCCAGATCATCCTGCCCGAGATCGTCCTGTCGGTCTTCGCGATGGTCGCGCTCCTGGGCGCGGTCTACACCACCAAGGACAAGGCGGCGGGCCTGCTTGTCTGGGGCACGGCGGGCATCTTCGTCATCGTCGGCCTCTGGATCGGGACGACCGGGGACGAAACGCGAGAGGCCTTTGCCGGGTCCTTCGTGGACGACGGCTTCGCCCGCTTCGCCAAGGTGCTGATCCTGTTCTCGGCCGCCGCGATCCTGCTGATGAGCCAGGAATACCTCGCCCGCCGGGACCTCTTGCGCTTCGAATACCCGGTGCTGGTGACGCTGGCCGTCGTGGGCATGATGGTCATGGTCTCGGCCGGGGACCTGATCGCCCTCTACATGGGGCTGGAGCTTCAGTCGCTGGCGCTCTACGTCGTCGCCTCGCTGCGGCGGGACAGCGTGAAGTCGACCGAGGCGGGGCTGAAGTACTTCGTCCTCGGCGCCCTGTCCTCGGGCCTGCTGCTCTACGGCGCCTCGCTGACCTACGGCTATGCCGGCTCCACCCTGTTCTCGGATATCGTGGCCTCCTCGGTCGACGGCGTGTCTCTCGGCCTCCTCTTCGGGCTGGTCTTCCTCTGCGCCGGTTTCGCCTTCAAGGTCTCGGCCGCGCCGTTCCACATGTGGACGCCGGACGTCTACGAGGGCGCGCCGACGCCGATCACCGCCTTCTTCGCCACCGCGCCCAAGGTCGCGGCCATGGCGCTGTTCGGACGGGTGATGTTCGACGCCTTCGGGGTGGTCGTGGCGGACTGGCAGCAGATCGTGGCGTTCCTGTCGGTGGTGTCGATGTTCCTCGGCTCCATCGCCGCGATCGGGCAGCGGAACATCAAGCGGCTGATGGCCTATTCGTCGATCACGCACATGGGGTTCGCCCTCATGGGCCTCGCCGCGGGGACCGTCCTCGGCGTGCAGGCGATGCTGATCTACATGGCGATCTACGTGGTAATGAACCTCGGCACCTTCGCCTTCATCCTGTCGATGGAGAAGGACGGCATGCCGGTGACGGACATCGACGCATTGCAGATGTATTCCGCGCGCGAGCCGCTGAAGGCACTGGCGATGCTGATCCTGCTGTTCTCGCTGGCAGGCGTGCCGCCTCTCGTCGGCTTCTTCGGCAAACTCTACGTCCTGCGGGCCGCCTACGACGGCGGGCTGGCCTGGCTGGCGGTGGCGGGCGTGGTCGCCTCGGTCATCGGGGCGTTCTACTACCTGCGGATCGTCTACTTCATGTACTTCGGCGAGGAGCGCGAGCCGCTGGACCGGAACGGCTCGCCCGTGCTCTGGGGCGTCTTGATGGTCTCGGCGGCGATCATGGTCTTCGGCGTCATCAACCTCTTCGGGGTCGAGCCCCTGGCCGCCGCGGCGGCGGACACGCTTGTCAACTGACCGCTCAGGGCAGGACCGGTCGGGCCTCGGGGTCTGGCCGGAAGGGCACGACCTCATCCTGCTGGACAGTTGCGAGAGCACGATGACCGAGGCCGCCGCCCGCGCGGCCGACATCGACCGGCCGACCTGGATCATGGCGCGGCGGCAGACGGCGGCGCGGGGCAGGCGGGGCAATCCCTGGGCGATGCCGGACGGGAACCTGGCGG
>JAMWZF010000449.1 GCA_024304875.1 Paracoccaceae bacterium | reverse complement strand
TCTACGAGTCCGGCGTTTCCTTCGAGCACGCGCTGACCCAGATCGGCCACTACCCCGAGGGCCGGTCGGAGAACAAAGGCGTCGAGCCCGAAAGCATCGAGTTCGCCACCTTTGGCGGCACCCCCATGGTCTTCGTCGGCTCCGAACGCGGATCGGCCGTCGGCGTCTACGACGTGACCGACCCGGCAAACCCGGTCCTCGCCCAGATCCTGCCCTCGGGCATCGGGCCGGAAGGCTACGTGACCCTGCCGGACCGCAACCTGCTGATCTCGGCCAACGAGACCGACCTCGGCCCCGACGGCGGTGTCCGTGCCCATGTGATGATCTTCGAATACGGCGCAGGCGATCCGATCTACCCGCAGCTGACATCCGCCGGGTCGGACGCGCTGATCGGCTGGGGCGCGATCTCGGGCATGGTCGCGGGCGAGGGCTCCGCAGTCTACGCGGTGAACGACAGCTTCTACGTCGGCTTGCCCACCATCTACACCATCGACACCTCGTCGACCCCCGCCCGCATCACCGACGCCCTGCCGATCCAGTTCGGCAACGACCTGATGGACCAGGAGGGCATCGCCCTCGATGGCGAGGGCGGCTTCTGGGTCGCGACCGAGGGCAATCTCGAAGAGGGTCGCTACAACGCCTTCTACCACATCGGCGCCGACGGCGCGGTGCTGGAAGAGGTCCGGCTGCCCGAGGCGCTGGAGGCGGTGCAGACCAACTCCGGCTTCGAGGGCGTCACGATGATCGACGGCACCCTCTGGGCCGCGCAGCAGCGCCCCTGGGAGGGCGACGCCGAGAACACCGTCAAGCTGATCGCCTACACGCCGGCGACCGGCGAATGGGGCGCGGTCAGCTATCCGCTCGACGTACCCGAAACCGGCTGGATCGGCCTCAGCGAGATCACGGCCCACGGCGACTGGGTCTACCTGATCGAGCGCGACAACCAGATCGGTGCCGCCGCGGCGCTGAAGGCCGTCACGCGGGTGCCGCTGTCCCAGATGGTCCCCGCCCCGCTGGACGGCGAGCTGCCGCTCGTCACCAAGGAGACCGTCCGCGACCTGATCCCCGATCTCGCGGCGAACGGCGGCTATGTCGTCGACAAGGTCGAGGGGCTGGCGATCACCGAAGACGGCACCGTCTGGGTCTCGACCGACAACGACGGCGTCGACGACAGCTCGGGCGAGACCTTCTTCTGGTCCTTCGACCTGCCGTAATTTCAGAGACCGATTTAAGTGGTGTCGCGGGGGGTCTTCGGGCCCCCCGTTTTTTCGTGGCGGCGGGTCATGTTCCCCTGACTTGAGAAATCCCGTCCCGGTCGGCCAAGGATTGACGGACCGCATCCGTCACAGGACCAATGCTGGACATGATCGCCCCATCGGACGAACACCTGGCGGCCCGCGCCGCGGCGGGGGACGGACGCGCCTTCGCAGAGCTGGTCGAGAGGATCTACGACCGGCTCTTCGCCTTCTGTTTCCGCCTGACCGGCAGCCGGGCCGAGGCCGAGGACCTGACGCAGGACATCTGCGCCGCCCTGCCGGCCAAGCTGGCGCAGTTCGACGGTCGCGCGAAGGTGACCACCTGGCTCTACCGCGTGACGGTCAACGCGGCCCATGATCGGCGGCGGCGTCAGGCCACCCGCGCAAAGGCGGCCAACGGCTGGGGCGACTGGGAGCTGTCGCGCCAGGCCGCCAATGCCGAGGCGGCCGCGCGGACCGACTGGTTGATCCGGGCGATGTCCGCCCTGCCCGAGGACCTGCGCGACACGCTCGCCCTGATCCTCGACGACATGACCCACGCCGAGGCCGGAGAGGTCCTGGGCGTGTCCGAAGGCACCATCTCGTGGCGCGTCTCGGAGGCCAAGAAGCGCCTCCGCGCGTTCAAGGAACAGGAGGAAACGGCATGACCCGTGACCCCGACTTCGACAACCTGAAGGCCGCCTTCGACGCGGCGACGCCCTCGCCCGACCCGTTGAAAAAGCGGGATAATCTGGCGCTGGCGCAGAAAAACTTCGACGCGCTCCAAGGATCACGCAAGGTCAACCGTCCCACTTCCACAACGCCCCCCCGGGGCATCTGGAAAGGGATAGGACCCATGCTGACCACGCTCACCTCCCGCGGCGGCCTCGCCACCACGACCGCCATCGTCGCCTGCGGCTTTCTCGTGCTCACCCCGCAGGGACGTGGCCTGCTGACCCCTCCGGGCCAGCGGCTGCCCGCGCCCGAAGTCGTCGACCCGGTCGCCGCGCCCGAGGCCGACGCGGCGGACGGCACCCCCGAGGTCCTGACCGGCACCGATGACGGCACCGCGGTCCTGACCGACGCCGCACCCGAGCCCGCCGCGCGCACCGCCTTGCCCGAGGCGGAGCGGAGCGAGACGCCCGAGTCGCTCGCGCCGCTCTCTGCCGAAGACCTCGCCGCCTCGGACGAGTCCGCGGCCCTGCCCCGTGTCGCGGCCGAGAGCCAGGTCGTGGTCGAGGCCGCCCCGCCGCCGCAGGAGATGGACGCCGCCGGCGACACCGCCACGGCTGTGGAAATGGCCGAGGAAGAGGCCATGATCATGGA
>JAMWZF010000448.1 GCA_024304875.1 Paracoccaceae bacterium | reverse complement strand
ACGGTGGGGTTGGCATGGGCTTCGGCCAGAAGCGCGGCCGGTGTGGCTAGCAGCGTCGCACCCAGAAGGGCAGTTCGGATCGTTCGGGTCATCGGGGACCTCCCTGGTCTGTTGCAGTCCCGCCGGTGATCGGCGGATGGTGCAGGGAGGCACGACCGGGGCGGGGGAAAAGTTTCGCCCCGTCAGGTTGCGGGTGGAGCGGGGGAAGGGAATCGAACCCTCGTATGCAGCTTGGGAAGCTGCCGTTCTACCATTGAACTACACCCGCCTCGCGCCATCGCAGTTAAGTCAGCCGCGTATGCGGGTCAAGCGGGTTGTGACGGTTCGGGCGGCGGGGCGGTTGCGCTGCACTGTGTGAATACGTTTGCAAAAGCTATCCGGCTGTCCCATAGAATGACCCCGACACCGAGTTGACCGCAGACGAGAGGGAGCCCAATGGACCAGCGGATCGAAGCCTTCCCCGGAGTGCGCCACCTGCGCGCGCCGGCCAAAGACGACAGCACCGACAGCGCCGATCTTTCCGCGATCGTCCAGGATGTCCTGGAGAGCGTGCGCAGGCGCGGCGACGCCGCCGTGGCCGAGTTCGCGGCGAAATTCGACCGCAGTGACCTTGCCGCCTTCGAGGTCTCGGATGATGACCGCAAGGCGGCCCTGTCCGAGCTTGATCCGCAGACCCGGGCGGATACCGAGTTCGCCATTGCAAACGTAACCAAGTTTGCCGAGGCGCAGCTGGCCACCATGACCGAGCTCGAGGTCGAGATCCGCCCCGGCGTCCACCTCGGCCACCGCATCATCCCGATCGAGCGCGTCGGCTGTTACGTCCCCGGCGGCCGCTACCCGCTCCTTTCCGCACCGATCATGACCATCGTGCCCGCCAAGGTTGCGGGCGTGGACGAGGTGATCGCCTGTCTGCCGCCCAATGCCCACAGGGCCATGATCGCCGGCTGCCACCTGTCGGGCGCGGACCGCATCTTTCGCATCGGTGGCGCGCAGGCGATCGCTGCCATGGCCTTTGGCACCGAGTCCGTGCCCGCCGTCGACAAGATCGTCGGCCCCGGCAATGCCTACGTCAACGAGGCCAAGCGCCAGGTCTTCGGCCCGGTCGGCATCGACCAGCTGGCCGGCCCCTCCGAGATCTACATCGTCGCCGACCAGACCGGCGATGCCGAGATGATCGCGACCGACCTGCTGGCCCAGGCCGAGCATGACGTGCGCACCCGCGTCGGCCTCATCACCACCCACGCGCCTCTTGCCGAGGCGGTGGAGGCCGAGGTGACCCGGCAGCTCGGCGTCCTCGCCACCGCCGAGACCGCCCGGCAGGCCTGGGAGGCCAAGGGCGAGATCGCGGTCTGCGACGACGAGGCGGCGATGATCGCCTATTCCGACCATATCGCGGCCGAGCATCTGCAGGTCCATACCGTGGACCCCCACGCCACGGCCAAGAAGCTGCGCAATTACGGCTCGCTCTTCATCGGCGAGATGGCGAGCGTGGTCTATTCCGACAAGTGCTGCGGCACGAACCATACCCTGCCGACCATGGCGGCGGGCCGGTACACCGGGGGCCTTTGGGTCGGCAGCTACGTCAAGACCGTCACCCACCAGTGGATGGATGCCGAGGGGGTCAAGGCCGTCGCCCCGCCCGCCGTCCGGCAGAGCACGAGCGAGGGCCTCGACGGGCACCGCCGGGCGGCGCAGCTTCGGCTGGACCGGCTTCAGGCGGGCTGAAGCACGGTATGGTCGGTCGCTGCCTCGTAGGCGGCGGCCAGCGACAGCAGGGTCGCCTCGTCTCCGGGGCGGCCCACGAGTTGCAGACCCATCGGCAGGCTGCCGGCGTAGCCCATGGGGACCGACAGGGCCGGGTGCCCGGTCAGGTTGAAGGGGATCGTCCGCATCGGCGTCCAGACCGGCTTGCCCGGGACGAAGTCCGCAAAGGCAGGCGCGGGAGTGAGCGTGGTCGGCAGGATCAGCGCGTCGCAGCTGTCCAACGCCGCGTCGATCACCGCCCTGAGCGGAGCGATGCCCTCCCGTGCGGCCCGTTTCCGAGCCTCCGTCACGTCCCCGCCCGAGAGGATGCTCGCCCGCGCCATCGGGCCGAGCGGCCTTGCGCGGGCGGTTTCGGCGTGGAGGGCGAAGGCCTCGGAGAGGAGCAGGTCGGAGCCGGCCTGCTCGATGGGGCCGTAGTCCGGCAGCTCCACGATCTCGACCGCCGCCCCGATGAGGCTGAGGTCCGAGCAGGCGGCGTCGAGGAGGGGCAGGAGGGCGGGGTGCGCCGCGTCGTCCACGGCCCAGTCCCGGCCGTAGGCGAGGCGCAGGCCGTTTAGGTCCCGGGGGGCAGGAGCTCCGCCCGAGAGGACAGCCCATCCTGCCGCCGCATCTCCGGCTGTGCGGGCGAGGAGGCCGACGGTGTCCATGGACCCGGACAGCTCCATGACCCCGTCCCTCGAGATCGCCCCGGCCGTGGGCTTCAGCCCGGTGATCCCGCAATAGGCCGCCGGGCTGCGGACCGATCCGCCGGTATCCGTTCCCAGCGTCAGCCGCACCATGCCCGCCGCCACCGCCGCC
>JAMWZF010000447.1 GCA_024304875.1 Paracoccaceae bacterium | reverse complement strand
GACCACCGACGGCTTCGAGGCGGACGCGATCCGCGACCTGATCGCCGGCAGCGACCTGTCGGACCTGCAGAAGACCGCCCTCACCGCGGCGGTCAACGCCGCGGAAAGCAACGCGGCCCTTCTGGAGCCCACCCTTGCGCAGATCCGGGACGCGCTGGGTCTGGACTAGCCGGTCAGCCCCCCGGTACAGCCTGACGGGCCCGGCGGCACCCCGCCCCGGGCCGGTGCCGTTCACGGACCCAGGTCGACCGTTCTCAGCGGTCCCAGGGAGCCGAGGAAGCCCCTGTCGTGGCTGACCACCAGCACCGCGCCGTCGTAGGCCGCCAGGGCCGACTCCAGGGCTTCGATCCCGTCCAGGTCGAGGTGGTTCGTCGGCTCGTCCAGGATCAGCAGACCGGGCGGCGGCGTCCGGCCGAGGACCGCCGCCAGGCCGCCGCGCAGCCGCTCTCCGCCGCTGAGGTCCGACACCCGGCGCAGGGCATCGCCCGCCCGGAACCGGAACCGGGCCAGCGCGGCGTGGGCCGCCTGGCTGTCCGTCCCCGGGTTCAGGCGCAGGAAGGCGTCGCGCAGGGTCTCGCCGGGGTCGAGCAGGCCGACGTGCTGATCCAGCAGGCCCCAGTCCACCGACAGCTCGACCCGGCCCGCCTGTGGCGGAAGCTGTCCTGTCACCAGCTTCAGAAGGGTCGTCTTGCCGCTGCCGTTCGGTCCGGCGATGACCACCCGTTCGGGGCCGGTCAGGACCAGATCGAGGTCCCGGATCACCGGCGCGTCCGGGTCATGGCCCCCGGTCAGCCGGTCGAGGCGCAGAACGGTCTTGCCGGCGGGCAGGCCGGTCGGGGGCAGGTCCATCTTCAGGGGCCCCAGAACCTCCACCTTGTCACGGGCCGAGGTGACGGCGGCCTCGGCCTCCTGCCGCCGCGCCTCGCGCAGCCGCGTGCCGGCCCCGCCCGAGGCTTCGGACCGCTCCCTGGCCTTGTCGAGCAGCATCTTGGGCTGGCTTCCGGTGCCCCGCACCTTGCGGCCCATCCTGTCGGTGCGGGTCTTGCGCTCGGCCGCCTGCTGCGCCCGGCGGGCCGCCTCCCGCTTCACCGTCTCGGCCTGGACCAGATCGCGGGCGGCGGCGTCCAGTTCGGTCTGCTTCCGGGCGCGGTACTCGGAGTAGGAGCCGCCGTACCGGGCCGCGCCGAGGGAGGTCAGCTCCACGATCGCGTCCATCTCCTCGAGCAGCTCCCGGTCGTGGCTCGCGATCACCGCGCCGCCGGTCCAGCCGCGCAGCAGGTCGATCACCGCCGCCCGCCCCGCCCGGTCGAGGTTGTTGGTCGGCTCGTCCAGCAACAGGATATCCGGCGCGGCGAGGATCATCGCGGCGAGGGCCGCGCGGCTGCGCTGACCGCCCGAGAGGCTCGCAACCGGGGTATCGGGTCCGGCCGAGAGGCCGCACCGCAGCAAAGCCGCCTCGATCCGGGCCGCCAGGGTCCAGTCCGCCTCGGCCAGATCGTCCACCGTCGCCGTCCCTGCCTCGGCCCGGTCCAGCAGGTCCAGGGCGGCACGGACACCGAAGAGGTCCGCGATGGTCTCCCCCGGCCGCTCGAGCGCCTCCTGCCGCATCAGGGCGAGGCTTCCGGTGACGGTGACGCTGCCGGACGTCGGCGCGAGGCGCCCCGCGACCAGGCGCAAGAGGGTGCTCTTGCCCGTGCCGTTGCGCCCGACGATGCCGGTGCGCTCGGGCCCGAAGGCGAGGGTCAGATCGGTGAGGAGCGGGGTGCCGTCAGGCGTGGACCAGGACAGCGCGTTCAGGGAAATGGAGGCAGGCATGGGGCAGGTCTTCTCGCAGGGACATCACGGGGGTGAAGGCGGCGAGAAGGCGATCCATGTCGAACGAGGCTCCTGAACGGGTGGTGTCCAGAGGTAGGGGATCAGGCGGGATCGCGCAAGGCTCAGGGCAGGACGTCAGCGGACGTCGAAGGTCCCCACCGCCAGCTCGGCCCCTTCCGCGAGGGTCTCGGGCAGGCCCGAGAAGACGTCCTGTGCCTCCATCCCGGCGCGGGAGAGAAGCTCGGTCGGCTCTTCGGTGAAGGCGGCGGCGATGATCATCTGCTTGGTGTCGCGGGCGTCGCCATCGCGGGTCACGGGCACCGCGAAGCGGTAGAAGTCGCCCGAGGTCGAGGTGAACCGGCCGAGGTCCTGCACCACGCCGTTGTCGTCCACCAGCAGGATCGCGACGAAGCGGCCGGGCGAGCCGCGGACCACGCCGGTGACGACGCCGCCCGAGTCGACCAGGTCGTTGTCGATCCGCAGGCCGAGGCGGGTGGAGGGGTAGTCCACGTTGTTGCGGATGTAGGAGACCGCGGCGCATTGGGCCGGGTCGATCAGGGCCCGTGTCTGGCGGACATCGCTGTCCTGAGGGGTCGCGAGGGCCTCCGAGAAGGTGTCGAAGGCGGCGGTGTCGTCGGCGATCATGGCGATCCCGACGCCGGTGGCGCCGTCGCGGACCGGCAGGGCGGCGAGGCAGGGATCGTCGGCCTCGGCCTCGACCTGGCGGATGCGGCGGATGAGGTCGGTC
>JAMWZF010000446.1 GCA_024304875.1 Paracoccaceae bacterium | reverse complement strand
GGGCACGCCGTGTCCGCCGCCCGATCCGCTGGCGATCAGGGAGCCGCCGTCGCCGACCATCGCGGCGGCCTCGATTGCCGATATGAACTTCACTTTGCCTCCCCGGGTCGACCCGTGTTGACTGATATTGCTGCCCGGTGTAACCGGTTACATCATCTGATAACAGCGCCCGCCGCCCCGTGCAATAGCGCGGTATCCGGGCGCAGAGGGGGAGACAGGCCTCATGACGAAATCCGGGCTCGACTACGTCAAGATTGGCGAAGTCTTCAAGTTTAGCAAAACGGTAGGCGAGGTGGACGTGACGCTCTTCGCCGGTCTGACGGGCGATTTCAGCGACACGCACGTCAACGAGCAGTACATGCAGGAGCGCTCGAACCTCGGCACGCGGATCGCCCACGGCGCGCTGATCGTCGGTTACATGTCAACGGTTTCAACGATCTCGATCGCCCATATCATCCACAAGCCGGACCTCAGCGATTTCCCGGTCTCGGCGGGCTACGACAAGATCCGCTTCCTGCGGCCGACCTTCTTCGGCGACACCGTCACCGTAACCTACGAGGTGACCGAGATCGACCGCGAGAAGGGCCGCAGCCTCGCGAAGATGGAGGCCACCAACCAGAAAGGCGAGCTTCTGGCCGTGGGCGTCCACGTCATGCGCTGGGCCAAGAAGCTGAAGGACGAGGCATGAGCCTGCGCGGCGGCGGCCTGCTGGCGATCTGGAACGGGATGGAGCCGGGCTGGACCGAGCCCTTCCTGCGCTGGCACGTGGGCGAGCATCTGCACGAGCGTCTGTCGGTCCCCGGTTTCCTGCGCGCCCGCCGCTATTGTGCTGTCGAAGGCGCGCCGGAGTGGTTCAACTACTACGAGGTGGAGGGCCCCGAGGTCCTGTCGTCCGCGCCCTACCTGGAACGCCTCAACGACCCGTCGCCCTGGACGCAGGAGGTGGTGCCGCATTTCACGCATGTCTCGCGCACCCTTTGCGAGGTGACTGGCACCCGGGGGCACGGGGTGGCCGGCTTCGTCTGGGCGATCCGCCTTGCCGCGCCGGTCGCGGATACCGCGGCGCTGCTGGACGCGCTGGCAGACTCGCCCGACGTCTCGGCCGCCCATCTCGTCACCCGGCACACCGAGGCGACGGGCACCTCCGAGAGCAAGATGCGCGCCGCGCCGGACGAAAGCTCGGCGGCGATCCTGCTGGTCGAGGGGCCTTTCGCCGAGACGCTGACCGCGGCGACCCGCGACCTCGCCTCGGACGCCGCCCTGACCGCCGCCACCGGTGCGGCCCCCACTCACCGCGGTCTCTACCAGCTCGATTACGTGCTGGATGCCGCCGACGCCAAGCAGTGAAGGACACCTGATGAAACTCGTACGTTACGGAGAAGTCGGCGCAGAAAAGCCAGGCCTGATCGACGCCGCCGGCACCCTGCGCGCCCTCGGCGACCACACCCAAGACATCACCGGCGCCGCCTTCGAGGCGGGGCTGATGAACACGCTCAAGGACATCGACCCGGACAGCCTGCCGGTGGTCGAGGGCTCGCCCCGCATCGGGCCCTGCGTGGGGGACGTGAAGACCTTCTGGGCGATCGGCCTCAACTATACCGACCATGCCGAGGAGACCAACGCGCCGATCCCGAAGGAGCCGATCCTCTTCAACAAATCCCGGTCCTGCATCGTCGGCCCGAACGACGACGTGGTCCTGCCGCCGGGGTCCGTCGAGGCGGACTGGGAGGTGGAACTGGCCCTGCTGATCGGCAAGACCTCCTACCGCATCAGCCGGGAAGAGGCCGCCGAGGCCATCGCAGGCTACTTCATCTGCAACGACGTCTCCGAGCGAGAATTCCAGCTCAAGCACGAAGGTCTCTGGACCAAGGGCAAGTGCTGCCCGACCTTCGGACCCATCGGTCCCTGGCTGGTGACCCCGGACGAATTCGGCGATCCGCAGGACAAGGCGCTCTGGCTGGACCTGAACGGGACGCGGACCCAGACCGGCCATACCTCCAAGATGATCTTCGCGATCACCGAGATCGTGTCCTACCTCAGCAACTTCCTGATCCTCGAGGCCGGGGACATCATCACCACCGGCACTCCGCCGGGTGTGGGCCTCGGCATGAGCCCCAACAAGTTCCTCAAGGTCGGGGACGAGATGCGGCTCGGCATCGACGGTCTGGGCGAGCAGCGCCAGAAGGTCGTGGCCTACGAGGGCTAGCGGCTCGACATTCCGGCCGGTCCGTTTAGGCTTCGCCCCCCGGGACCGGCCGGACGAGAGGGACAGGTGCGATGGATGACAGGCCACGGCGAGAGAAGGGACGGGTCGGCCTGCGGCAGGTCGCCCAGATCGCCGGAGTCTCGACCGCCACCGTCTCTCGGGTGATCAACCGGCCGGACAGCGTCTCGGAAGAATTGCGCACCCGGGTGACCATGGTCATCGACCAGCTGGGCTGGGTGCCGAACGCCGCCGCGCGGGCGCTGTCGTCGAACCGGACCGGCGCGATCGGTGCGATTTTTCCGGCGCTGGCCCTCGGTGACTTCGCCCGCGCCATCGACGCGATGCAGGACGCCCTGGCGGCTGTC
>JAMWZF010000445.1 GCA_024304875.1 Paracoccaceae bacterium | reverse complement strand
CGACAGCCGCCATATCCGCAACGGCGTGGGCACCAGCGCCGACGGATCGCGGGTCGTCTTCGCCATCTCGAACGCGCCGGTGAACTTCCACGACTTCGCCACCCTGTTTCGCGATGCGCTCGGCCTGCCGGATGCGCTCTACTTCGACGGCAAGGTCAGCCGGCTTCATGCGCCGCAGATCGGCCGGTCGGATGCGGGCTTCGCCATGGGCCCGATCGTCGGGGTGCTGGACTAACCCCGCTTGCCCCGTGTAAGGGCCGCGGCTCAATCGCAAGGGGACCTGGCAATGGCACGGCGGCAAAAGGGACGCGACATTTCCGGCTGGCTGGTGGTGGACAAGCCCGCGGGGCCGACCTCGACCGCCGTGGTGAACAAGGTCCGCTGGGCGCTGAACGCACGCAAGGCGGGACACGCCGGCACCCTCGACCCGGCGGCGACCGGCGTCCTGGCGGTGGCCCTGGGCGAGGCGACCAAGACGGTCCCCTTCGTGACCGAGGCGCTCAAGGCCTATACCTTCACCGTCCGCTTCGGCGCCGCGACGAACACCGACGACGCCGAGGGCGAGGTGACAGAGACTTCCGGGAGCCGCCCCACCGACGATGAGATCAAGGACGCCCTGAACGCCTTCGTCGGGGACATCATGCAGGTCCCGCCCGCCTTCTCGGCGGTGAAGATCGACGGCGAGAGGGCCTACAAGATGGCCCGCGACGGCGAGGACGTGGAGCTTGCCGCCCGCCCCCTCTGGGTCGAGGAACTGCTGCTGATCGACCGGCCGGATCCCGACACCGCCGTGCTAGAGATGACCTGCGGCAAGGGCGGCTACGTCCGCGCCATCGCCCGCGACCTCGGGCAGGCGCTCGGCTGCCTCGGCCATGTGCAGAGCCTGCGCCGCACCTGGTCCGGCCCCTTCCGCGCCGAGGAGGGGATCACGATGGACCAGATCGAGGCGCTGGCGCAGGACCCGGCCCTGGACGAGCGGCTTCTGCCACTGGAACTGGGCCTGTCGGACCTGCCCGAACTGCGCGCCCCGGCCGAAAGCGTCGCCCGCCTGCGCAACGGCAACCCCGCCCCGGTGATCGGCACGGCGGAGTTCGGCGAGACCTGCTGGGCCAGCCACGAGGGCAGCGCGGTGGCGGTGGGAACCTGGCAGGGCGGCCAGCTGCACCCCAGCCGGGTCTTCAACTGACGGGCCGGCCGGGCGATCAGGCCGGTTTCGGGCGGTGCTGGTCGATCAGGATCGGGTTGCCGTCCGGGTCCACCACCACGAAGCTGCCGACCCCGTCGCCGTCCAGACCCTGCTCCTGCGTGACCTCCAGCCCCTTCGCCTTCAAGTCCGCCGCCAGGTCGCGAACATCCGTGAAAATCTCCACCTCCTCCGCCGAGGAATTCCAGCCGGGATTGAAGGTCAGGATGTTGTCCTCGAACATTCCCTGGAACAGGCCGATCACGGTGTCGCCGTTCTTCAGGATGAGGTATCCGTGCTCGGGTGTGCCGCCCAGCGCTTCGAAACCGAGCTTTTCGTAGAAGCCGCGGGAAGCGGCGAGGTCCCTGACGGCGAGCGAGAGTGAAAACGATCCGAGGTTCATGGGGCGGGCTCCTGCATCCGGGCGGCTGTTGCGCCGCCAGAGTAGCGCGAACGGCACCCGCTCGCAGGTTATCTTTTCACGCTGCGAAGCCTATCGCTACGCCCTGACCCGGACATGGGACCCCGCGGCGCCCCGGTGCCTCTGGATCATGCTCAATCCCTCCACCGCCGACGCCCGGCGCAACGACCCGACGGTCGAGCGCTGCGAGCGGCGGGCGCGGGCGATGGGCTTCGGCGCCTTTCGGGTCGTGAACCTCTTCGCGTTCCGGGCCACCTCCCCCGCCGACCTGCGCCGGGCCACCGCGCCCGAAGGTCCGGCGAACGGGCGGATCGTCATGCGCTCGGTTACCGGCTGGGCCGGGCGGGCGGCCGACATGGTGATCTGCGGCTGGGGCACCCACGGCGCACACCTGGGACAAGGCCCCGAACTGCTCCGGCGCCTGGCCCGAACCGGCCGCCGCCTGCATCACCTTCGCCTGACCGCGGACGGCCACCCCCGCCATCCGCTCTACGTCGGCTACGACCGGTCGCCGGTCCTCTGGACATCGGGTGCGCCTGACGACCTGCCGGAGGCCGCACCCGGTCGCGGTGTGGCGCTATCTGGCCGTTAACCACGCGGGCAGAGTTCGTCTGCCCGGCCCTGTCCCGCATGCTAGGGACGCAGCCGGGGCGCACAGAGAGCGAATCACGCCAATGCTTGCCATTCTCGGCCTACTCGGCATCGCCTTCGCCGGCCTGGCCATGTACGAGCCCGCCCGCTCCGCTGACGGCGACGAAGACGGCGGACCTGCACCGGACGACGACTCGGCCATCAGCGGCACCGAGGAGCGTGACGTCTTCTACCTGGGGCAGCCAGGCGATGCGGTCCTCGGCCTCGGCGGAGACGACATGATCGACGGCAGCGACGGCGACGACCGGCTGGACGGCGGCGCGGGGGACGATGTCCTGCACGGCGGCCGGGGCGGCGACCTTCTCGAGGGCGGCGACGGCGC
>JAMWZF010000444.1 GCA_024304875.1 Paracoccaceae bacterium | reverse complement strand
AGGAAGAACAGGTCGGCCACCGTCGCTTCGTGAAGGTCGCGGCCGGCGAGATCGGACAGGAGCCCATCGCGGATCCCGACCCCGTCGTCCGGCACCGCCCCGGGCCGTTCCGCCGCCGAGAGGCGCCGCAGCCGCTCGAACAGGGCGGAGCGTTCCAGCCGGTCGAATTGCGACCATTGCTCCTCGGAGAACTTCATGACCAGGGCACCCGCACGCCAGACGCGACGATGCGACCTTCGCCAAAGCACCGATGCAAGTCCAGAGCCCGCCGGGCCCGAGGCGACGGCTCAATGCGACAGCTTCGGTCGCTATTGACCCCCCCGCGGCAAAGGTGTCAGGTGCCCGGCCAAGGGCCATACGGGGCATCGATGGATATCCAGACCCAGATCGTCGAGGTTGCCGCCAGCGGGAAGAAGCCGCGCCGCTTCGTCTTCGTGCTGCTCGACAATTTCACAATGCTCTGCTTTTCCTGCGCCGTCGAAGCCCTGCGCATCGCCAACCGGATGTCGGGCAAGACGCTCTACGAGTGGGAACTGGCCGGCGAAGGCGGAGCGACCGCCCGCTGTTCGGCGGGCATCGAGTTCAAGCTGACACGCGATCTCGACGAGCTGACCCGCGACGACACCGTCCTGCTGTGCGGCGGCATCGACGTGCAGGCCGCGACCACCAAGAAGCTGCTGAACTGGCTCCGCCGGGAATCCCGGCGCGGGGCGATCATGGGCGGGCTCTGTACCGCCGGCTATTCCCTTGCCCGCGCGGGCCTGCTCGACGGCAGGCGCGCCACGATCCACTGGGAGAACCAGGACAGCTTCGCCGAGGAATTCGAGGAGGTGAACCTCACCAAGTCGGTCTTCGTGATCGACGGCAACCGGATCACCACCGCGGGCGGGACCGCCTCGATCGACCTGATGCTCAAGCTGATCGCCACCGACCACGGCGAGGAACTGGCCGGCGCGGTGGCGGACCAGCTGATCTATTCCTCGATCCGCACCGACCAGGACACCCAGCGCCTGTCGATCCCGACCCGGATCGGCGTGCGCCACCCCAAGCTGTCCCAGGTCATCCAGATGATGGAGGGCAACATCGAGGAGCCGATCAGCCCCTCGATCCTGGCCAGCGACGTGGGCATGTCGACCCGCCAGCTGGAGCGGCTGTTCCGCCGCTACCTCAACCGCTCGCCCAAGCGCTACTACATGGAGCTGCGCCTGCAGAAGGCGCGCAACCTACTGATGCAGACGGACATGAGCGTGATCAACGTGGCGCTGGCCTGCGGCTTCGCCTCGCCGTCGCATTTCTCCAAATGCTACCGGGCGCATTACAGCACCACGCCCTACCGCGAGCGCGGGGCCCAGGCGGACCGCCTGAGCATCTGAGCCTCAGCCGCCGGCGGCGAGGCTCGTGAAGGCCTTGGAGTACATCCACGCCATGGCCTTCTTCATCCCGTCGATCTCGGCCGCGGGCGTGACGTTCGAGGGCCAGGCCTCTCCGAACTCGTGGATCTTGTCCTGGTTGGGGTCCATCGCCACCACGGCCGGGGCCACCATCGCCCCGTAGGCGCCGACGTAGGCCCAGTCCTCGGGCCCGAAGCCGGGCGTGACCTTCTTCTTGCCGTTCGGCCAGCCGCCGACGCCGCCGTGGGTCGTGTTGAAACGGGCGATCTCGAGGTTGCCGTGGGCCGACTGCATCCCGCAGTTGCCGAAGCTGCGCCGCGAGCCCGCCTTGGGATCGCGCACGGCGTGATAGGCCCTAACCACGTTCTTGGGGATCGTCGCGGTCTGGTCGTTTTCCATCCAGAAGGACCGGTCGACGGCATCGAAGATGTACATCTCCTGCACCGGGATGCCCATGGCCGCGAGCCTGTGGGCGAGGACGATGATGCCCGCCGCGCCGCGGCTGAAGCCGCCGAGATAGAGCTTGCGGCCGGACGTCTTCTCGCTCCCGTAGGCCTGTTTGATCCAGCCCATCGCGTTGTCGATGATTGTGTAGGAACTGCGGCCGCTGATGGAATCCGTGGTGCCGGGGAAATACTTCGTCCGGGCGAAGCCGCGGTACATCATCCGCCGCACGTGGCTGCTCTTGATCCCGTGGATGCCGTCGGGGGCCATGCAGAGGTTCGGATCGCTCGAATTGTCGAGATTGTCGGTCCCGTCGATCGCGAGGTAAACATGTTCAACCATCAATTTTGTCCCAGCAAGGTCAACGGGATGATCTTGACCCCAGGTCGGGGCGTCGATCAAGCGGCAGAGGCCGTGGGGCCCGCCCGGCGCGCCGATCGACCCTCCGCTGCGCGCCGGCGGCGGCCATTCGCCGAACACGAAAGGTTTTGTTTACTCTGCGGAAACACCCCTTTCCCCGCGCGGAACCTTCTTTTCTTTCCCTGCGCGCCCTCCTAACGTCGGGATCGGAACAACAATTCCCGAAACGGGAAACTTCAGGGAGAATGACATGAAGAAACTGCTACTGGCATCCGCCGCGATCGGCGCTATGGCCTCGGTCGCCCATGCCGAGGCCCATGCCGAGGAAATTCCGCTCGGCGTCATCCTCGGCTTCACCGGCCCGCTGGAATCGCTGGCCCCCGCCATG
>JAMWZF010000443.1 GCA_024304875.1 Paracoccaceae bacterium | reverse complement strand
GCCGAGGACTGCGCCGCCTCCGCGCCGGCGATCGGCGTCTTCGGCGACAGCCTGCCGGGCGTGCTGATCCGGGCCGCCGGGGCCGAGCCGGTGGACATCAAGGCCGCGCCCGAGGGCTGGATCGAAGCCCCCCCGGTCGCCGACTTGACCGAACCCTTTCTCGACCCTGCGACCACCGCGGTCCTGCACCGCCTCGCCGCCGGGGCCTTTGACGACCTGGCCGCGCTCGTCTTCTGCGGCGCCGACCCGGCGGGGCAGGCGGCCTACCAATACGCGCTGGAGCTGCGCCGCCTCGGCGATCTGCCCGCCGGGCCGCCGTTGCACCTGTGGAACCTCGTCCACACCGCCAGCGCCGCCGCCGAGGCCTTCAACCTTACCGAAGCCGCCCGGCTGGACGGCTTTCTGACAGACCGGCTCGGGCAGGGGCTGCCGGACGACCTCTCCGCCGCGCTTGCGGAGGAAGTGACCCGCCGCGCGGCCCTCATCGCGCTGGCGGAGGCGGCCGTTCCCCCGAGCCTCGCCCTCACCTGGCGCAACGCCGGCCGCTGGCTGCCGCCCGTCCGCCATGCCGAGCTGCTGACCGAGGCGCTGAAAACCGCGCCCGCCGCCACCGGCCCCCGGATCGGCCATGTCGGCTCCGCCACCCTCTCGCTGCCGTTCTACGACATGCTCGGCCGCGACCGGGCCGATGCGGCCGACCTTCAACCCTTCGGCGACGGCTGGCCCCTTGCGGCGACGGGTGGCGACCTCGGTTCGATCCTGCGGGCCACCGCGACCGACCCGGCGCACCCCCGCTGCAATCCGCCCGGCTGCCACCGGGACCATCTGCTTCGGCGCCTGTCCGTCTGCGACGTGGTGGTCGCCCAGACCTCGGCCGAGGACCAGTCCGTCGGCTGGCTGATCCCGGCCCTTGAGGAGGACCTGGCCGCGCGGGGCATTCCTCTCGTGAACCTCGGTTTCCTGCCCGCAACGCCGCCCGGCGCCTGGCTAGCCGAGGCCGAAGCCGCCATCCGTGCCGCCCTGGAGGCCCGCCCATGACCTGCGCCCGCGCCGCCGGCGCCTATCAGAAGGAGTGGGTCCGGGGCCTGCGCGACCAGATCAAGGGCGGGGCTCCTTACGTCTTCGCCAATGCCGACACGCCGCACGAGATCTTTCACCACATGGGCGTGCCGCTGGTGACGAACCAGTGGTGGTCCGCCCTGATCTCGGCCAAGCAGCTGGCCCCCCACTACTTCGACCGGATGGAGGCGCGGGGGTTCCACGGGCACCTGCCGCGCTACTCCTCCCTGCCGCTGATCGCCGAGATGGAAGGCGACCCCGAGCGCCAGCCCTGGGGCGGTCTGCCCCCGCCCTCGATCCTCTGCGCGCGGCAAAGCTCGGAAGAGCACGAACGCATCTTCGACCTCTGGGCGCGGGCCACCGGCGCGCCGTTGCATCTGCTGTCCGCCCCGTCCGTGCCGGACCCGGCGCCCGGCTGGTGGGACATGGCCCGCGCGGACTGGGAAACGCTCTACACCCCCGCCCGGCTCGACCTGCAGCAGGCCGAGATCGAAGAGGTGATCGCCGCGCTCGAGGTCCTGACCGGCCGCGCCTTCGACCGGCCCGGCTTCGCCTCCTACATGGACGCCATCGACCGGCAGGAGCGGATCATGGGCGAGGTCTCGGACCTGATCGCCGGGGCCGAGAAATGCCCGATGCGGATCAACGAGCAGATGCCCAACGTGATGATTCCCCAATGGCACCGGGGGTCCGACTGGGCGCTATCCCACGCGCAGGCCTTCAAGGACGAGGTGCAGGGCCGGATCGACCGGCGCGAGTGGGTCTGCGAGGGCGAGCGCATCCGCATGATGTGGATCGGCGCGGGGCTCTGGTTCGACACCGATTTCTACACGGCGTTCGAGGACAGCCACGGCGCCGTCTTCACCTGGTCGATGTACCTTCCCTTCGCGGCCGACGGCTACATCCGCGCCGACCACGGCGACCCCGTCCGGGCGCTGGCGGCACGGATCTCGGCGATGAACGAACAGTTGCACCAGCCGCCCTGGGTCAACGAATGGCTGGTCCACGAGGCGACGCGCAACCGCATCGACGCGGCCCTGATGCTGGTGCCCGAGCACGACCGATTCTCTGGCCAGGGGTCCCGGTTCGCCCGCCGGGCGCTGGAACAGGCCGGCGTGACGGTGATCGAGATCCGCTCCGACATGGTGGACCCCCGCGAGTGGAACCGGGAGGCCGTCGAGGCGCAGGTAAGAGAGGCCCTGGACGCGCTCTGAGAGATTGACAAAGGTTCATCAAGTGAACCATTCTGACGCTACGCGCTGGGGGAGGACCATGGGCGCACGGAGGGGAGAGACACGGGGGCGATGCGCGATCTGGACCGCGAGGACCCCGACGGCGCGGCCGCCGGCCGGCGCCTGTCTCGCAGCCGACGACGTCCTGATCTGAGGAGGAGGACAAGACCATGAGACTGACCACCCTGACCACGGCGCTGCTCGCCGTCGCGGCTGCCCCGGCCCTCGGGCAGGAGGCGCCCTACGACGTCATCCGAACGTCCGCTCCGGGCCTCGAGGGGCACACGATCTAC
>JAMWZF010000442.1 GCA_024304875.1 Paracoccaceae bacterium | reverse complement strand
AGAGACAGGTCATAGATCTCGAGCCGGCCGAAGGTGAACCGGTCCGTCCCGAAGATCGGGTCCGCCCCGATGACCGAGACGAAAACCCCGAAGCAGGCCGAAATCAGGCCCTTCACCGGGTTGCCGCCCAGCAGGAAGATGATCGAGGCGAGACCGAAGACCGCAACCCAGAAGACCTCTGACGGTCCAAACAGAAGCGTGACCCGGCTGAGCGGTGGGGCCAGAAGCATCAGCGCGAAGGCCGAGGCAATGCCGCCGAGGGACGAGGAGACGACGGCGACCTGAAGGGCAAAGCCACCCTCGCCCTTCTGGGCCATCGGGTAGCCGTCGAAGGTGGTGGCGACAGCGGCGGATGCGCAGCAGCACGGCCGGGATCGCCCCGCCATACATCGCGCCGTTGTAGATGCCGGCCATCAGGCCGAGGGCGACAAGCGGTTCGAGCCCGAACGTGAAGGGCACCAGGACCGAGATCGCCATGGTGGCACTGAGCCCCGGCATGGCGCCGACCACGATACCGGCGATGACGCCGATGACGACAGCCGCGAAATTGGAGAAGCCCAGGACATCGGGAAGGGCGTGAAGGAGATCAGCATACATCGGTCGTCTACCTGTCCCAGAGACGGCCAGTCGGGAACTGCTGGCTCATGGCGAAGTCGAAGATCAGCCAGATGCTACCGACGACGATGACGGTTGCGGCGAGCAGGCCGAGGGGGTGGCGGAAGCCGAACACCCAAGCGACCAGCGGCACCGATATCACTGTGCTGACATAGAAACCGACGAGATCGGTGGCGAGAGCGTAGCCGACGATCAAGAGGAACGCCCCGCCGACGCGGCCGGGGGTCTTCATCATGGGTTTCGGCTCTTCGCCCGCTGCAGCCTTGCGCTGATCTGTCAGAAGCAGGATCGCTGCCAGGACGATCAACCCGATGAGCATGGCGGCCGGCAATAGCGCCGACATCGGGCGCAGATCGAAGGCGGGGATAAGCAGGCCCGCGCAGATCACGATCAAGCCGATGGCCGTCAGCGTTTCGGGCCGGATCAGCCGGGAGGGGCGGTGGTCGGACATTGGATTGGGTCCTTGGAGAGGGGGAGGCGCGGGACCACTCGAACCCCGCGCCGTCATTGGATCAGTTCCAGGGGTTCTCGTCCCAGACGCTTTGCGCCAGGTCGCGCAGATCCTGTGTCAGGGTCTTGAACTCGTCACCGGTCACGACCTCGACAGGGTTGGCCGTCGCGGCCATGGCGTCGAGGAATTCCTGGTCATTCTCAAGCTGCGAGAAGGCGTCGAGCAGTTTCGCCTGCACCTCTTCCGGAATGCCCGCCGGCGCCACGAAGCCGCGCATGGAGCCGTTTGTGATGTTCAGGCCCTGCTCTGCGAAGGTCGGCAGGTCGGGGGCGAAGGGCGACCGTTCGGCCTGGGCTACGCCGAGGACGTTCAGCTCTTCTTGAAACTCTGCCACTTCCGAGATGTTCAGAATGCCCATCGCAACATGTCCGCCCATCAGCGCGGTCCGGGCAGGAGCGGAGCCGGAGAAGGGAACGATGGTGAACTCGGTATCGGTCTCGTTCTCCAGCTTGATGAGCATGAAGTGATCGTCACCGCCGAGGCTCGACATGCCGACGGTCACGGCGCCCGGGTTGGCCTGGGCCTCGGCGATCAGTTTGTCGAGCGTGTCGAGGCCGCTGCGCTTGGACGTGACGATGACGTTCGGATCGTTCACTACGTTGGCGAGGTAGGTGAAGCTGTCGGCGTCGTAGTCGCTCTCGCGGTCGATGGTCCGGGCCATCATGCCGGGCAGGTTGAAGGTGCCGATGGTGTAGCCGTCCGGGTCGGACCCGGCGGTCTCGGTGATGCCGATCTGGCCGCTGGCACCGGGCACGTTGCGCACGACGAGGCTGGAGCCTTCGCCGAGGTATTTCTCGATGAAGGGGGCCGCGGTGCGGGCCATCACGTCGGTGCCGCCGCCGGCGTCGAAGCCGACGATCACGGTGATCGGTTGCTCGGGATACTCGGCCAGCGCCGCTCCGGCGCTCAGGGCCAAAGCCCCGGCAAGGGCGGTCTTGTGGATCAGGTTAAGCATGGTGTCTCCTCCGTTACATGCGTGGTTCAGGGTTGGGGAAAGGTGCAGCCGTGCTTCTTCAGCGCGGCATCCACCCAGGCCCGGTCGTTCGTGCCATCCTCGATGGCTTTCATCTGTTTCACTTCGGCGTCCTGCTTGGCCTCGGTGGCCTTCAGCACCTCTTCGGCATCCGCCATCGGCACCGCCAGAACGCCGTCGTTGTCGCCAATCACGATGTCGCCGGGGTGGATGACCATCCCGTCCAGCGCGATGGGAACGTTGATCTCTCCGGGGCCGTCCTTGTAGGGGCCGCGGTGGGTGACGCCGACGGCATAGGTCGGCAGGTTGGTCTCGACGAAGGCGTCCAGGTCGCGGATCGCGCCGTTCAGCACGAAGCCGGCAACGCCTTTCTTCACCGCGTAGGCCAACATCAGCTCGCCCATCAACGCGTTGGTGACGTCGCCGCCCGCGTCACAGACGATCACGTCGCCGGCGGCGGCCATGTCGATGGCCTTGTGCAGCATCAGGT
>JAMWZF010000441.1 GCA_024304875.1 Paracoccaceae bacterium | reverse complement strand
CCCCCAGGGGCGCGCCCGCCGCCTCGGCCGCCGTCCGCGCCACGTCGATCACCGCCCGGTGGCCCAGGTGGACCCCGTCGAAGTTGCCGATCGCGGCAGCGGCGCCCCGGTCTTCGGGCGCGATATAGCGGGTGTCGCGGACGATACGCATGGAGACTTCGGTATCGGGGGCGGGCAGGGGGGACAAGAGGGCACGGACCGCGGCCATGGCTCGCCGCCCCCCTCCTCTTTTCGCCCTGAAATACCTCGGGGGGCCCGAAGGGCGGGGGCAGAGCCCCCTCCACAGCCGGCCTCAGTCGAACCGCTTGGACGGCGCCAGCACGGTCGCCTCGCCCACCAGCACCTTCCTGCCGTCCACCAGGCACCGGGTGTCCAGCGTCACCCGCCGCCGCCCGTGGTCGAAGCCCACCACCTCGACCTCCGCCGTAACCCGGTCTCCGGGGCGGACGGGGCCAAGGAATTTCAGCGTCTGGCTCAGGTACACCGTCCCGTGCCCCGGCAACTGCTCTCCGATCACCGCCGACACCAGCCCCGCGGTCAGCATCCCGTGGGCGATCCGCCCCTCGAAGATCGTGTCCTGCGCATAGGCGTCATCGAGGTGGACCGGGTTCCGGTCGGTCGAGACCTCGGCGAACATCTCGATATCGCCATCGGTCACCACCTTGGTCAGGTGCCGGACCATGCCGATCTCGATATCCTCGATGCAGATCGTGCCGCGGGGAAAGTTGTCGAGCATGTCGTCGTCCATCGGGTAACATTCGTCTGCCTGTGACGACATAGGCGCAATAATATTACTTGGCAACCCCCGAAGGCGATGTGCCGGACCCGACTAGCGCAAGAACCCGATGGCGAAGGTCGGCGTCACCTGCTCCCGCGTCGCCAGCGCCTCGACCTTGCCGAGGTCCGGCTGCCCGCCCGGCGCCGTCCCGGTGTCTTCCGCGCTCAGGCCGCCGGTGATGAAGAGCGAATCGATGTCTTCCTGCTGCGCGCCCAGGATGTCGGTCTTCAGCCCGTCCCCGATGGCGATGATCCGCGAGGGATCGACCGACCGGCCGAGCGAGGCCAGCCGCCGCCGCGCCAGGTCGTAGATCGGCGGATGCGGCTTGCCGAAATAGAGGCTCTCGCCCCCCATCTCGGTATAAAGCGCCGCCAGCGCCCCCGCGCACCATTCGCGGCTGTCGCCCCGGTCCACCACGATGTCGGGGTTGGCACAGAGCAGCTTCAGCCCCTTCTGCTTGGCATAGAGGAACTGCGGCCGGTTCACCGCCGGGTCGGCCTGCGGATCGAAAGGGCCGCAGCAGACGATGCCCTCGGCCTCCTCGAGCGGCGCCTCCTCGATCTCCACCGGATCCTCGATCAGCTTCATCGGCTCGAAGAAGCTCCGGTCGTGCCCCTCGCCCATGAACCAGACCTTCCGGCCCACCGCGCCGCGAAACATCGCCGCCCGCGCCGAATCGCCCCAGGTGGCGATGGCGTCGTAGCTGTCCTGCGGCACGCCAAGGCGCACCAGCTGCTTCTCCACCTCGCCCCAGGCCCGCGGCGCATTGGTCACCAGCACCACGAGGCCCCCGCTCTCGCGGAACGCGGTCATCGCCGCCACTGCCTCCGGAAAGGCCTCCACCCCGTTGTGCATGCAGCCCCAGAGGTCCACGAAGGCGGCATCGTAATTGGCGGAAATCTCGTCGAAGCGGGCGATCAGGCGGGTCATGATGGCAGGTCACTTTCGGTCAGGTCACGGGCCGCATAGCCTATCGGCGCGGGATGTGCATTCTTCTTGGTCTCGCGCACAAATGTAACGGAGGCGCAGCGATGGACCAGCTCACGACACGGATCGCGCAGGGCAGGGGCGACCTGCCCGCCGACATCGTGATCCGCGGCGGCACGGTCCTCTGCCTCGTCACCGGCGAGCACATCCCCGGCGACGTCGCCATCTGCGGCGATACCATCGTCGGCATCGGCGCGGACTACGACGGGAAGGAGGTCATCGACGCCGCCGGCCTCACCCTCGTCCCCGGTTTCGTCGACACGCACCTGCACATCGAAAGCTCCTGCGTCACACCGTTCGAGTTCGACCGCTGCGTCACCCCCCGGGGCGTGACCACCGCCATCTGCGACCCCCACGAGATCGCCAACGTGATCGGCCTGCCCGGCATCCGCTACTTCCAGGAGGCCAGCCAGCACACCCTCATGGACATCCGCGTCCAGCTCTCCTCCTGCGTGCCCTCGACCGACATGGAAACCGCAGGCGCCCGGATCGAGGCCGAGGACCTGGCCGAGGTGATGCACCACCCCTCCGGCATCGGCCTTGCCGAGGTGATGAACTACCCCGGCGTGATCCACCGCGACCCCGGCCTCATGGCCAAGCTGCGCCTCTTCGAGGGCGGGCACATGGACGGCCACTGCCCCCTGCTGTCGGGCCGCGACCTCAACGCCTACGCCGCCGCCGGCATCCGCACCGAACACGAGGCGACCAGCGCCGAGGAGGCGAAGGAGAAACTCCAGAAGGGCCTCCGCGTCCTGATCCGCGAAGGCTCGGTCTCCAAGGACCTCCACGCCCTCGCCCCCCTCCTGACGCCGACGACCGCGCCCTACATG
>JAMWZF010000440.1 GCA_024304875.1 Paracoccaceae bacterium | reverse complement strand
CCCATGCCGCCCCTCACCGACGCCGGAGAGCGCCTCGTCGCCGAGATGGCCGATCGTCACGGACTGTCCGAGGACGCGGTCCGCGCCATGCTGGCCGCCGTGGTCGCAGGCGGCGGCACACAGGCCCAGTTCGACATTCCCGAACTCGGCGGCATGGGCCAATGGAGCCGGGGCGGGATGACGATGGTAGGCGACATGTTCAACCACGAACTCAAGGGACAGGTCGACGCGCTCTGCTCGGATCTCTCCGAAGCCGTGCGCGGCGACACACACACCACCGCGGGCCCCCGCCAGAGCCAGTCCCAGGGTGGCGCAAGGGGCACCGGCGGCACGGCCTCGGGCTTCTTCAAGGCCGATCCGGATGCGCCGGCATGGCCCGAGGACCTCGGCGCGCCCTCTGCCACCGGCAGCCAGAACGGCGTGGCCTACGCGGTCTTTCCCGGCGCCCGGCGCCTCGCCCTGTCCGAGGGCGGCAGGGTGAGGCTCTTCGACACCGGCGACCACCGGATCGGCGGCGTCTCGCAATCCCAGTCCGGGGGGCGTTCCTTAAGCTTTTCCAGCCAGCTCGGCACCATCCGGGCCGAGGACCTGCCCGAAGTCGGCGCGGAAGAGGACGCGCCGGACGCCCCGGACGCCCGGGCCGACCCGGCGCGCGCCGCACCCGCCTCCGGCGGCGAGATGTCGGACGAGCAGGTCTTCGCCCGCCTCGAGAAGCTGGGAGAGCTGCGGGACAAGGGCATCCTTTCGGAGGACGAGTTCGCCGCCAAGAAGGCCGAACTGCTCGCCCGGCTCTGAGGGGCCAGGCCCACCCGCGACAGAGCGGGCCATGGACGCCGGCGCCAGACGGCGTACCCTCTGTGTCATGGCTGTCCACCGATCCCTGTCCCGCGTGCCGCGAGCCCTCGTGCCGCCGCCCCGCCCCGGAGCCCCGGCTCACGCGGCCCGGTCGCCCACGGTGGCCAGCCGCGCCAGCGCGCCAATCGCGGCGTTCAGGCCCGTGTCCAGCGCCTGCCGGCGGCTGGCCCGGAACAGCCAGGCCGAGAGTCCGGAGAGGCTCGCCTCGGTGACGACGCTCGTGCCGCCCCGCTCGGGCCGCAGGGTCCACAGATGGGGGGCGCCCGAGCCGATGCCGCTGTCGCGCCACCCAAGCCGCTCGCCCGGCTCCACCAGTTCCAGCCGGGACCGGACGAAGGCGGGCCCGCTGAACCTGTCGAACTCGGTTCCCGGGACCAGCGGCCCCTCGAAATGGGCCTCGGTCACGCCGGGGTACCACGCGGGCCATGTCCCGGGGTCGGACAGCAGTGCCCAGACCGCGCCCGGCGCGGCCGCGATGAAACCTGCCGCGCGGCCCGTGACGGGCGCCCGCGGATCTATGGAGAAGACGCTCATGGCGAAAGGGGTCCAATGCGCCGGAAAACGGGTCTGGCCGGACACCCGGCCGACGTCGGCGCCCGGATTATATCTGTGCGCCCCGAACCGGACGCAAGGGGCCGCGCGGGGGATATCTGGGGCCCGCGGCACCGCGGGGCGGCGGTCCTGATGCCCTACGAATGGATCCCCACCGCAGGTCCCGGCGCCCCCCGTGCCGAGCTGCACCTCTGGCCCTACCGGTCCCTGCCCCGGCGAGGCATGGTCTGGTTCCTCGGCGGGACCGCGGCGCTGATCGCGCTGCCGCTGATCGTGGCAATCGGCTCGCCGATCCTCTGGGGCCTCCTGCCCTTCTTCGGCGCCGCTGTCGGCGGCATATGGTGGGCGCTCAACCGCAGTTTCCGCGACGGCGAGGTGCTGGAGGAACTGCGCATCTGGGAGGACCGGATGACCCTGGTGCGCTACAACCCGCGCGGGCCCCGGCAGGACTGGGAGGCGAACCCGCATTGGGTGCGACCGATCCTGCATCCCTCGGGCGGGCCGGCCCGGCGTCCGGTGAAGAACTACCTGACCCTCAAGGGCGGCCCGCGCGAGGTGGAGCTCGGCGCCTTCCTCGCCGAGGACGAACGCCGGGCGCTCTACGGCGAGGTGGCCGAGCGGCTGGACGCCGCGCGGGCGGCGCCGCGGGTCTGATGTCTGGCGCTGATCTTCAAGACAGCGCCGGGCGGGGTGGCTAGTCTTCCGCGGAAAGGAGACACGCCATGCAGTTCCTCTACACCATCCTCTACGTCCCCGACCCGGTCCGGACGATGGACTTCTACACCCGCGCCTTCGGCTTCGCAGTTCGGCTGACCAGCCCGGACGGCGACTATGGCGAGCTGGAGACCGGCCAGACCCGCCTGTGTTTCGCCGCGACCGAGATGATCCGCGGGCTCGGCAAGGACCCGGCCGAGACGCCGGTGGCCCGGCCCGCCTTCGAGATCGCGCTGGCCACCGACGACGTGCCCGCCGCCCTCGCCCGCGCGGTGGAGGCCGGCGGGACCGAGGTCATGGCCCCCACGCAGATGCCCTGGGGGCAGGTGATCTCCTACATCAAGGACCCCGACGGGACGCTGGTCGAGATCTGCGAGCCGACCTGAGCGCAAGGGCCCGGTGGCCGCCGCCGAGGGGGCTCTGCCCCCGCCTTCGGCCCCCCGAGGTCTTTGGAGCAGACTGAGGATAGGGGGCGCGGCTC
>JAMWZF010000044.1 GCA_024304875.1 Paracoccaceae bacterium | reverse complement strand
GGCAAAGCCGCTGTCCAGCCGGCCGCCCGCCGCATCCTCGATCCGGCCGTAGTCTGCGTCCATCAGGGCGTAGGAGCCGCATTGCAGTTCGGTGTAGAGGCCGGAGGCGATCTCTGCCGGAAAGCTGCCAGTCCCGCCGCCGGTGACGGTGCGGGCGGGCAGGCCGGCGGCGTCCAGCGCCTGCAACGCTGCCCGGAGGATCGCGTGTGCCTGTTCGGCGGCTGCGGTCCGTTCGGCGTAGGTCGGCAGGTGCTGCATGTTGCCCTGGTAGGCCTGGATGCCGGCGAAGGTGAGGCCCTCGGCCCCGGCAATCGCACTCGCCAGCGCCACGGTGGCCTGGGGCGTGGTCACGCCGCAGCGCCCGGCGCCGATGTCGAGTTCGACCAGCACGTCCAGCGCGGTGCCGTGCCGGGCCACCGCCGCCACCAGCTCGGGCAGGGCATCAGGGTCGTCGACGCAGACGCCGATCCGCGCCAGCCCCGCCAGCCGCGCCAGCCGGTCCACCTTGGCCGCGCCGCGCACCTCGTTCGACACCAGGACGTCAGTGACGCCGGCGCGGATGAATGCCTCGGCCTCCGACACCTTCTGGCAGCAGAGACCGACCGCGCCCGCGGCGATCTGGCGGTGCGCGATTTCGGCTGTCTTGTGCATCTTGCCGTGGGGGCGCAGGGCCAGGCCGGCATCGCGGGCGATCCGCGCCATCCGGCCGATGTTCGCGTCGAGCGCGTCCAGGTCGACCAGCAGGCAGGGCGTCGCGACCTCGGCCAGGGTCATGCCCGGCCGAGCGGGGACGTCGTAGCCGACCTCGGCCTCAGCCATTGGCGCCGAAGGGCCGCAGCGGCATGTGCCGGTTCACGTCCTTGTAGAGCAGGTAGCGGAAGGGCTCGGACCCGCCAGCGTAGCAGGCCTGCGGGCAGAAGGCGCGCAGCCAGAGGTAATCCCCCGCCTCGACCTCCACGAAGTCCTGGTTCAGCCGGTAGGCGCCCTTGCCCTGCAGGATATACAGGCCGTGCTCCATCACGTGGGTTTCCATGAAGGGGATGATCGCGCCCGGGTCCATCGTGACGATGGTGATGTGCATGTCGTGGCGGATGTCGGTGGGATCGACGAATCGGGTCGTGGCCCAGCGTCCGCCCGTGCCCGGCATCGGATCGGGCGCGATGTCGCTGTCGTCGGCGACCATCGGCGTCGGCAGGGCGATGCCCTCGGCCCGCTGGTAGGCCTTGCGGATCCAGTGGAACAGGAGCCTCTCGTCCCCGGCCTTGAGCGACCATCCGGTCCCCGGCGGGATGTAGACGAACCGGCCGGGGACAAGGTCGAAGTCTTCCTCTCCGACCCTCACGACACCGCGTCCGCTCGTCACGAAAAGGGCGCCCTCGGCCTTCGGGTCCTCCTCGGGCCGGTCGGAGCCGCCGCCGGGGCTGACCTCCATCAGGTAGTGTGAGAAGGTCTCGGCAAAGCCCGAAAGCGGCCGGGCGAGAACCCACAGACGCGTCGCATGCCAGTGCGGCAGGTAGCTGGCGACGATGTCGCGCATCGTGTCGCGGGGGATGTGGACATAGGCTTCGGTGAAGTTCGCCCGCCGCCCGGCGATCAGCTCGTCCTGGCCGAGGTGTCCCCCTGGCATGTCGAAATAGCGGTTTGGCATGGGCCCTTCCTGACGCGGTGAGACGCCTGCCGGATAGCCTGTTCGGGGGCCAAGGGCCAGAGGGCGGCTGCGTCAGCGCGTCAGGGCGCGGCGCAACTCAACGAGGTCGATGCGGGAGGAGACGAAGGTCGCGCCGGCCTCTGTCACCTCCTCGACGTAGGCCGGGTCGGTGGAGAGGAACCCGGCCGGCTTGCCCGCCGCCACGATGCGGCGGATCGAATCCAGCACGGCGGTGCGGACCTCCGGGTGCCCCGGCTGGCCGGGATGGCCGAGCGAGGCGGCGAGGTCCGCGGGACCGACGAAGATGCCGTCGATGCCGGGGACCGCGGCGATCTCCTCGATCCGGCCCATGGCCTCGACCGTTTCGACCTGGACCAGCAGGCAGATCTCGTCGCGCGCCTTCAGGTGATAGTCCGCCACCGTGCCGAAGCGCGAGGCGCGGGCGCTGCCGGCGACGCCGCGGATGCCGTGGGGCGGGTAGGCGACCGAGGCGGCGGCGAGCTGCGCCTCCTCCACCGTGTTGATCATCGGGATGAGCAGGGTCTGCGCGCCGATGTCGAGCCAGCGCTTGATCGCCGCGGGGTCGAGGCTGGCAGGCCGGACGAGGGGGGCGACGGGGTAGGGCGCGATCGCCTGCATCAGCGTCAGGACCTTGGGCAGGTCGAGCGCCGTGTGCTCGGTGTCGAACATCATCCAGTCGTAGCCGAGGGCGGCGCACATCTCGGCCACCAGCGGATCGGCGATGCCGCACCAGAGGCCGTGCTGGACCTTGCCGGCGGCGAGGCCGGCCTTGAAGGCGTTCCTGGGCAGGTCGGTCATGTGGCTCTTCCGTGGTTCAGGCCCGCGATCACGCCGCGCAGTTCGGCCAGCCCTCTCAGTCTGCCGACCAGCGGGTAGCCGGGGTGGGTCTTGCGGGTGAGGTCGCTGACCAGCGCGTGGCCGTGGTCGGGGCGCATCGGGATGGTGTCGTCGGGGCGGCCTTGGGCCGTCCGCCGCGCCTCTTCGTCCAGCAGGGCGGCGATCAGGGCCGGCATGTCGGTGTCGCCCTCGAGGTGCGCCGCCTCCTGGAACGACCCGTCGGGTTCCTTCGCGACGTTGCGCAGGTGGGCGAAGTGGATATGGGAGGCGAACCGCCGGGCGATGGCGGGCACGTCGTTCACCGGGTTCGCGCCGAGGGAGCCGGCGCAGAGGGTCAGCCCGTTCGCGGGGCTCTCCACCATCTCCAGGATCGCGGCGATGTCCTCGGCGTTGGAGACGATCCGCGGCAGGCCGAGCAGGGGCCGGGGCGGGTCGTCGGGGTGGACGCACATCCTCACGCCCAGTTCCTCGGCGGTGGGGATCACCTCCTGGAGGAACGTCCTGTAGGCCGCGCGCAGGTCGTCCGCCGTGATCCCGGCCCAGGGGGCGAGGGCGGCGCACAGGCTCTCGACGTCGTAGCGGGCGTAGGCCCCGGGCAGACCGGCCATGATGGCGTTCACCAGCCGCTCGCGGTCCGCGTCGGTGGCCGTTCTCGCCATGTCTTCGGCCCGGGTGCGGGCGGCGTCGGACCAGTCGGCCTCTGCCCCGTCGCGGGCAAGCATGTGGATGTCGAAATAGGCCATCTCGCCCGCGTCGAAGCGCAGGGCGTGGCCGCCGCGCGGAAGGGCAGCGTTCAGGGTCGTGCGGGTCCAGTCCAGCAGGGGCATGAAGTTGTAGCAGACCGTGGTGACGCCCTCGGCCGCGAGATTGGCCAGCGATTGCCGGTAGTTGGCGAAGAGGGCCGTCAGGCCCCCCGCGCCGCGCTTGATGTCCTCGTGGATCGGCAGGCTCTCGACCACGGCCCAGTGCATCGGACCGGGGGCCTCGGCGATCAGGGCCTTGCGGGCGGCGATGTCCTGCCGCGTCCAGACTTCGCCGTAGGGAACCTCGTGCAGGGCGGTCACGATGCCGGTGGCCCCGGTCTGGGCGATCTCGTCCAGCGAGATCGTGTCCAGCGGGCCGAACCAGCGCCAGCTTTCCATCATGCCGTGTAGTCCTTCACCATTGCCCTCGCGCCCCTGTCGGTGAGGCCCTTGTAGGCCGCCGTCACCGTATCGCGGAAGCGCGCGTCCGAGGCCAGATCCTCGGGAAAGATATCGCGGATCGCCAGCAGGGCCGCCACCTTGTCCTCGGCGCTCTCGGCCCCGTCCGAGGCGGCCCTCAGCCGGTCGGCCAGCGGGTCGCGCACATCGATGGGCTCGCCCGCCTCGTCCACGCCGCCGACGTAGCGCATCCAGCCCGCGACGGCGAGGCAGAGGCCTTCCGGCACGGCGTCCGCCTTCAGCCGGTTCCGGATCGTGCCGAGCAGCCGCTGGGGCAGCTTCTGCGAGCCGTCCATCGCGATCTGCCAGGTCCGGTGGCGGATCGCGGGGTTGCGATATCGCTCCAGGAGTGCGGCGGCGTAGGCGGGCAGGTCCTCGCCTTCGGGCTTCGGGACCGTGGGGATGATCTCCTCCGTCCAGAGCCTCTCGCACATCGCGGCATAGGCGGGGTCGGCCACGGTTTCGGAGATCGTCTGGTAACCGCCCAGATAGCCGAGGTAGGCCAGAGCCGAATGGGTGCCGTTCAGCATCCGCAGCTTCATCAACTCGTGCGCCTCGACCGATCGGACGAATTGCGCTCCGGCAGCCTCCCACGCGGGGCGGCCGCTTGCGAAGGCGTCCTCGATCACCCACTGGCGGAAGGGTTCGTGGACGACCATGGCGGGGTCCTCGTATCCTGTCACCCCGGCCAGCTTGGCCACGTCGTCCGGCGTCGTCGCCGGGGTGATGCGGTCGACCATGGTGGCGGGGAAGGGGACCTCGGCCTCGATCCAGTCGGCGAGGTCCGGCGACCGGCGGCGGGCGAAGTCGAGGACGACGCCGCGCACGAGGGCGCCGTTGGAGGGGAGGTTGTCGCAGCTGAGAACGGTGAAGGGGGCGCTGCCCGCAAGACGCCGCCGGTCCAGCGCTGCGCAGAGAAAGCCGATGGCCGAGCGCGGCTGTCCGGGCTGTTCGAGGTCGTGGGCGATGTCGGGGTGCGCCGGGTCCAGCGCCCCGGTCGCGGGATTGTGGCAGTACCCCTTCTCGGTGATCGTCAGCGACACGATGCGCACCGCGGGGTCGGCCATGGCCTCCACCACCGCGCCCGGGTCCTCGGGCGCCACCAGCACCCGGGCGATGGAGCCGATGACGGTGCGCGTCTCGCCCTCCGGCCCCAGCTCGACCGAGGTATAGGCGCCGCCCTGCGGCTCCAGCTGGTCGCGGGCGGTGGGGGACTTCAGGGAGACCGCGCAGATGCCCCAGTCGCCGCCTTTCGCCGCCATGGCCTCGTCCGTGTAGATCGCCCCGAAGGCGCGGAAGAAGGCGCCGGGGCCGAGGTGGACGATGCCGACCTTCGGGGCCGGGCCGGTGCGGGTCAGCCTAGCGGGCAAGCCAGCCTCCATCGACGTTCAGCACCGCGCCGGTGACGTAATTTGCCGCCGGGGTGCAGAGGAAGGTGACGGCCCCGGCGATGTCGGCCGGATCGCCCCAGCGCCCGGCGGGGATGCGCTCGAGGATGGCGCGGCTGCGGTCCGGGTCGTTCCGCAGCGCCTCGGTGTTGTTCGTGGCGATGTAGCCGGGGGCGACCGCGTTCACGGTGATGCCCCTGGCGGCCCATTCGTTGGCGAGGATCTTGGTCAGCCCCGCCACACCGTGCTTCGACGCGGTGTAGGAGGGGACGCGGATGCCGCCCTGGAAGCTGAGCAGCGAGGCGATGTTGACGATCCGGCCCTCGCGGCCCGCCCCTATGGCGGCCCTGGCGAAGGTCTGGCACAGCTGGAAGACGGCCTTGAGGTTCACGTCCATCACCTCGTCCCAGTCGGCCTCGGTGAAGTCCACGCTGTCCGCGCGCCGGATGATCCCTGCGTTGTTGACGAGGATGTCGAGATCGGCGGGCAGGGCGGCCACGGCGGCGGGCAGGTCGGCGAGGTCCATCGCCAGTTCCTCGCCGGCGCCGCCCGCGGCCTCGATCATCTGTACCGTCTCGGCGCAGGACCGGCGGCCGGCGGCGATCACATGCGCCCCGGCCTCGGCCAGCCCCACGGCGATCGCCTGCCCGATGCCGGTGTTGGCGCCTGTCACCAGCGCCCGTTTCCCGTCCAGACGAAAGACGCTCATCGCAGGTCGCCCATCGCCACCATGTCCATGTCGGTGAAGTCCACGTTGTCCCCCGCCATGGCCCAGCAGAAGGTATAGGCCGCCGTCCCCGCGCCGCAGTGGATCGACCAGGGGGGAGAGATCACCGCCTCCTCGTTGGCCATCACGATGTGCCGGGTTTCCTGCGGCTGCCCCATGAAGTGGAAGACGCGGGCGTCGTCCGGCAGGTCGAAGTAGAGGTAGGCCTCCATCCGGCGGTCGTGCAGGTGGGCGGGCATGGTGTTCCAGATGCTGCCCTTGGCGAACTGGGTGTAGCCCATGAGAAGCTGGCAGCTCTCGCAGACCTCGGGATGCAGGAACTGGATGATTACCCGCTCGTTCACCGTCTCGGAGGCGCCCATCTCGACCCGGCGCGCGTCTTTCAGGGTGATGAGCCGGGTGGGGCAGGTGCGGTGGGCGGGGGCCGAGAGGATATAGTAGCGGCCCGGCGCGGCGAAGGTGATCGCCCCGGACCCCATGCCGATGTAGAGCACCTCGCCGGTGCCGATCTGGTGGCTCTCCCCTGCGACGGTCACGGTCCCCGCCGCGCCGATGTTGAGGATCGCCGCCTCGCGCCGTTCGAGGAAGGTCTTCGTCCCGGTCTCGGGCAGGGACTCGAGGGTCAGCTCGCCGCCGGTGGGCACGGCCGAGCCGAGGATCAGCCGGTCGTAATGGGTGTAGACCAGCTTGATCTCGCCGTCCCGGAACAGGTCGCCGACATGGAAATGGTCGCGCAGCTTCTGGGTGTCGAAGCCCCGCGCGGTGTCCGGGTCGATGGCGTAGCGGGTTTCGGCCTTGGTCATGGGGGCTCCTTACAGAAAATCGTCGCGGCGGGGGGGGAAGGTGTCGATCAGCCGGCCCGCCTCGAGGCACGCGCAGCCGTGCCGCGCGCCGGACGGGATGACGAAGCTGTCGCCGGGGCCGACCTCGAAGCTCTCGGCGCCGATGGTGAACCGGAACCGCCCGCTTTCGACGTAGGTGGACTGGACGTGCGGGTGGTCGTGCAGCGCGCCTTTCGCCCCGGCCTCGAAGCCGAAGGCGACGACCATCAGCTCGGGGCTGTCGGACAGGACCTGCCGGGTGACGCCGGTGTCGGGGGACACGGTCGGAAAGGTGGTGACGTAGGCCATGGGCCCTCTCAGTGGAACAGCGACGGCAGCCAGAGCGACAGCGCCGGGATGTAGGTGACGAGGATCAGCGCGAAGACGGCGGCGCCGTAGAACGGCCAGATCGTCTTGATCGCCGCCGAGATCGGCAGCCGCCCCACGGCGCAGCCGACGAAGAGCACGGCCCCCACCGGCGGGGTGCAGAGCCCGATGCCGAGGTTCAGGATCAGGATGATCCCGAAGTGCACCGGGTCCACTCCGAAGGCGGTGGCGACGGGCAGGAAGATCGGCGTGGTGATGACGATGAGCGGGCTCATGTCCATGAAGGTGCCGAGGAACAGCAGCAGGATGTTGAGCAGCAGCAGGATGACCAGCGGGTTTTCCGAGATGCCCGAGATCAGGTCCACCAGCGTCGCCGGCACCCGCATGTAGGCCAGAAGCCAGGCGAAGGCGGCGGCGGAGCCGATGACGAGCAGCACCATGGAGGAGGTCCGCACCGCGCCCAGGGTGGCGGCGACGAACTCGCTCCACGGCAGGGAGCGGTAGACGAAGATCGTCACGCCGATGGCATAGACCACCGCGATGCAGGAGGATTCCGAGGCGGTGAAGACGCCGGACCGGACCCCGCCGAAGATGATCGCCACCAGGATCAGGCCGGGCAGGGCGTTGACGAAGAGCATCAGCACGGCCCGCCCGCCGGGGAAGGGCTCGGTGTCGTAGCCGCGCCGCTTCGCCACCCACCAGGCGACGACCATGAGGCAGAGGGCGAGGATCAGGCCGGGGATGATCCCGGCGGTGAAGAGGTCGGCGATGGAGATCCGCCCGCCCGCGCTGATCGCGTAGATGATGAGGTTGTGCGAGGGCGGCAGCATCAGCGCGATGATCGAGGAGGTGACGGTCACGTTGACCGCGTAGTCCCGGTCGTAGCCGCGCTTTTCCATCTGCGGGATCATCAGGCCGCCGATGGCCGAGGCGTCGGCGGCGGCCGAGCCCGAGATGCCGCCGAAGAGGACCGAGGCCGAGATGTTGACCTGGCCGAGACCTCCGCGCAGGTGCCCGACCCCGGCGCCGGCGAGGGCCACGAGCCTTCGGGCGATGTCGCCCCGCACCATCAGTTCCCCGGCGTAGATGAAGAAGGGGATCGCCATCAGGACGAAGACCGAGATGCCCGAGTTCAGGCGCTGGAACACCACCACGGGCGGCAGGCCGAGGTAGGCGATGGTCGCGAAGGAGGACACGCCGAGGCAGAAGGCGACGGGCGTGCCGATGAGGAGGAGGACCGCGAAGGTCCCGAAGAGGACGTAGAGTTCCATGTCAGCTTCCCGTCCCGCGTGCAGCGTCGCTTGGGTCGTCCGGCAGGTCCGTGTCGTCCCCGAACCGCCGGGTCGGCAGGCCGACGGCGCGGCGCAGCAGGCGCTCGAGCGAGAAGAGGACCATGAGGACGCCGCCGAAGATCAGCGCCAGGTATTCGATGCCCCCCGAGATGCCGAGGAGGGGGACGGTGTTCTGCCAGGTCTTTTCAGCGAGCTGGACGCCGTAGCCGACCATGCCGCAGGCGAAGACGAGGACGACGATGTCCGACACCGAATGCAGCCAGCGGCCCACGCGGTCGGGCAGGACGTAAAGCAGGATGTCGAACGACAGGTGATTGCCCTCGCGCAGGCCGATGGCCGCGCCGAGGAGGATGAACCAGCCCATGACGAGGACCGAGGAGACCTCGGTCCAGGTCGGGGTGTTGTTCATCACGTAGCGGCCCCAGACCTGCCAGGCGATGAGGGCGGTCATCAGGACCAGCCCGGTGCCCGAGAGGTAGAGCGCGATGCGCGCGACCACCTCCAGCGCGGCCGAGAGTTTCTCGATAGTCGATCGCATGGATGCCTGCCCCCGGCCTTGTCGTGGGGGCCGCCCGAGCTGTCCCGGGCGGCCAGTTGGTCCGATTACTCGGTGGCCTGGATGCGGGTCACGAGGTCACGCAGCTCGTCGGTGGTGACGTGCTTCTCGTAGACCGGCACCATCGCCTCGATGAACGGGGTCTTGTCGATGTTGTCGACGATCTCGACCCCCGAGGCGCGGACCTGCTCTTCCGAGGCGGCCTCGCGGGCCTGCCACTGCTCGCGCATGTAGGGCACGGCGTCCTTGGCGGCCTGCCGGACCAGCTCCTGGTCCTCGGCGGAGAGGTTGTTCCACGCGGAGGCGGACATCACCAGCACCTCGGGGACGATCAGGTGCTCGTCGAGGGTGTAGTAGCCGGCGACCTCGTAGTGGCCCGAGGATTCGAAGGACGGCCAGTTGTTCTCGGCCCCGTCGATCGCGCCGGTCTGGATCGAGGTGTAGACCTCGCCGTAGGGCATCGGGGTGGCGTTGCCGCCGAGCGCGTCGACCATGTCCACGAAGACGTCCGACTGCATCACGCGGAAGCTGAGGCCCTCGATATCCTCGATCGAGGTGATCGGCCGCTCGGAGTTGTAGAAGGACCGGGCGCCGCCGTCGAAGTAGGCGAGGCCGACGAGGTCGTGGTCCTGGAACTTGGCGAGGATCTCGTCGCCGATCTCGCCGTCCACCACGGTGTGCATGTGGTCGACCGAGCGGAAGATATAGGGCAGCGAGAAGACCTTGGTCGCCTCGATGATGTTGTTGAACGGCCCGAGGCTGACGCGGTTCATGTCGATCACGCCAAGCTGGGTCTGCTCGATGGTGTCGGCCTCCTCGCCCAGCTGGGCGGAGTGGAAGACCTCGATGCACAGGCGCCCGTCCGAGCGTTCCTCGAGCAATTCGCCCATGTACTGCACGGCCGTGACGGTGGGGTAGCCCTCGGGGTGCGTGTCCGAGGACCGGAACGTGATCTCGCAGGCCATGGCGCCGGTGGTGCCGGCGATGAGGGCCGCGATGGCGGTCAGTGTCTGTTTCATTGGTGGGTCTCTCCTCCCTGAGAATGGCCGGTCAAAGCCCGTAGGCCTCCTTGGCCAGCCGGTATGTGAGGTCGTGGGCGACCTCGAAAGCCTCGCTCTCGCGCAGGCGTCCCGTTCCGACGAGCGTCGCCAGATAGGCGCAGTCGGACCGCCGGGCGACGTCGTGCCGGGCGGGTATCGAACAGAAGGCGCGGGTGTCGTCGTTGAAGCCCGCGGTGTTGTAGAAGCCGCAGGTCTCGGTCGTCGCCTCGCGGAAGCGTTTGATCCCCTCGTAGCTGTCGAAGAACCACCAGGGCGGCCCCAGCTTCAGCGCCGGGTAGGCGCCGGCCAGCGGGGCGAGTTCGCGGCCATAGGTCGTCTCGTCGAGGGTGAAGAGGATGATGGTCAGGTCCGGCTCCATCCCCACCGCGTCCAGCATCGGCTTGAGCGCCGCGACCCAGTCGGTCCGCATGGGAATGTCGAAGCCCTTGTCGCGGCCGTGCCGGGCAAAGACGGGGGCGGAATGGTTGCGCCAGGACCCGGCGTGGATCTGCAGGGTCAGGCCGTCGGCCAGGGACATCCTCGCCATCTCGGTCAGCATCTGGCCGCGGAAGGCGTCGGCCTGGTCCGGCGTCGCCTCGCCCCGGCGGACGATGTCGAAGAGGGCGGCGGCGTCGGCCTGGCTGAGGTTCTCGGTCCGGGCGGTCGGGTGGCCGTGGTCCGAGGCGGTCGCGCCGTGCTCCTTGAAGAACGCCCGGCGGGTGCGGTGGGCGGCAAGGTAGCCCTCCCAGGTCGCCGTATCCTCGCCGGTCAGCGCGCCGAAATCGGCGAGGTTCTGGATGAAGCCCTCGAACTCGGGATCGACCACCGAATCGGGCCGGTAGGTGGTGATGACGCGGCCCTGCCAGCCACTCTCGCGCATCATCCGGTGCCACTTGAGGTCGTCCAGCGCGCCTTCCGTCGTCGCCAGCGCCTCGATGCCGAAGCTCTCGAACAGGGCGCGGGGGCGGAAGGCATCCTCCGCCAGCTTGCCCTCGATGTGGTCGTAGTACGCGTCGGCGGTGGCGGCGGTGAGGGGCTCGGTCAGGCCGAAGACATGCTCGAAGGAATGGTTCAGCCAGAGAGAGGAGGGGGTGCCGCGGAACAGGTGAAAGTTCTCGGCGAAGCGGCGCCAGATGGTGCGGGGGTCCGATTCGGTTGTCCCGCCGTCGGTGCGCGGCACGCCGAGGTCGGTCAGGGGCACGCCCTGGCTGACCAGCATGCGGAAGACGTAATGGTCGGGAATCACGAACAATTCCGCCGGGTTGGGGAAACGGGCGTTGTCGGCGAACCAGCGGGGGTCGCAGTGGCCGTGGGGGCTCAGGATCGGCAGACCCTTCACGCTGTCGTAGAGCGACCGGGCAAGGTCGCGCAGCCGGCTCTCCACCGGAAACAGGCGGTCGGGATCGGTCAAGGCCATCGGAAATCTGTCCTCCTCCCCAGGATCGACCCAACTGATATGCTAGATGATCAGTTGTGTCAAAATCAAATTTGAGCTAGCGTTCCGGCACGACAGGGAGGGAGAGACGCGATGGATGGACTGGCGATCCGGCCCCTGGCCGAGCCACCGGCGTCGGCGACGGACCAGGTGTTCGACGCGCTGTATGACGCGGTCATTTCCCTGCGCCTGCCGCCCGGAACCAAGGTCTCCGAGGCCGAGGTGGCCAAGCAGATGGGCGTCTCCCGCCAGCCGGTGCGCGACGCCTTCTTCCGGCTCTCCAAGCTCGGCTTCATCGCGATCCGCCCCCAGCGGGCGACGCTGATCACCAAGATCTCGCAAGCCGCCGTGCTGAACGCCGTCTTCACCCGCGTCGCGCTCGAGGCAGAGTGCCTGCGCCTCGCCATGGCGGGGATGACGGACGCCGGAATGGCGACCCTGCGCGAGACGCTGGAGGCGCAGCGCGCCTCGCTCGAGGTGGCGGCCCCGCCCCGGTTTCCCGCCCTCGACGACCCCTTCCACGAAACCATCTGTGCCCTGGCCGGCCACCGCCACGCCTGGTCGCTGATCCAGGAACAAAAGGCCCACATGGACCGGATCCGCTTTCTCACCCTCTCGGCCCGCCGCCAGCACGAGGTGATGGAGGAGCACGAGGTCATCGTCGACGCCATCGAGGCCGGCCAGCCCGAGGAGGCCGAGGCGCGCCTGCGCCAGCATATCGAGACGATCCGCGACGTCCTTGCCGACATCCGCCACCGGCATCCCGACCACGTGGAGGGCGCGGAATGAAGCTGCTCTGCATCGGGGAATGCATGGTCGAGATGGCGCCCCGCGCCGATGGCGGCTACGCGATGGGCTTCGCCGGGGACACCTTCAACACCGCCTGGTACGCCGCGCGGGTGCCAGGCGGGCCGAAGGTTGCCTACCTTTCGGCCATCGGGGACGACGCGGCCTCGCGCGACATGGCCGCCTTCATCGAGGGCGCGGGAGTGGAGCCGGTCCTGACGGTCCGTGGGGGCATGTCCGTCGGCCTCTACCTCATCACCCTGACGGACGGCGAGCGCAGCTTCTCCTACTGGCGCAGCGCCTCGGCCGCGCGGACCCTGGCGGACGACCTCGGCGCTCTGCCGCTGAAGCCCGGCGACATGGCCTACCTCTCCGGCATCACCCTCGCCATCCTGCCTCAGGAAGGCCGGGCGCGGCTGCTCGAGGCGGTCCGCGCCGCGCGGGGGCAGGGGGTGCGCATCGCCTTCGACCCCAACCTGCGCCCCCGTCTGTGGAGCGATGCCAGGGACATGCGCGCCTGGGTCACGCGCGGGGCCGAACTGGCCGATATCGTCCTGCCGAGCCACGAGGACGAGGCGGCCCATTTCGGCGATGCCGACCCCGAGGCGACGGCCCGGCGCTATCTCGAGGCCGGCGCCGGGCTGGTCGCGGTCAAGGACGGAGCCGGGCCGGTGCTGCTGGCCGAGGGCGAGACCCGGACCTCGGTCACGCCCGAGCCCCTGGGCCGGCCGGTGGACACCACGGCCGCGGGCGACAGCTTCAACGCCCGGTTCCTGACCGGAATCATGGCGGGCGAGTCCCCCGATACCGCCGCCCGCGCCGCCTGCACCCTCTCGGGCCTCGTGATCGGCGCGCGCGGCGCGCTGGTGGACTGCGCGGTGCCGCCACTGGGCTGATCCTTGCTCCGATGAACTGTTTACGAGGTTAACGAACCTCGCTAGATTTGCGCTGCCCACCGCAGGGAAGAGGCGGGGAGGAGAGGCGCATGGCATCAGGACAGAAGCAGACCACGGCAGGGCCGGGCGCGACGCCCGACCTGGACGACCTGCTCGGCTACAGCCTCAAGCGGGCCTACATGATCCTGCAGGCCGACTTCCGCGCCGCGCTGGGCGAGGGCGGGATGGCCCCGCGGGTCTTTTCGGCCCTCGCGCTGGTCTGCGCCCACGCCGACATCACGCAAAGCGAACTGGCCCGGATGCTGGGCATCGAGCGATCGGGCCTTGTCGCCATCGTGGACGACCTGCAGGCCGAGGGGCTGATCCGGCGGGTGCCGGTCCCCCGCGACCGCAGGGTGCAGGCCCTGGTGCCGACAGAGGCGGGCCGGGCAGCGGCGGCGGAGATTCACGCGGCCGTCAAGGCCAGCGAGGACAGGCTCATGGCAGGGTTCAGCGCCGCCGAGCGGCAGACCCTGGCGGGCCTATTGCAACGCATCAGAGCGACGGAGACTGAGACATGATGGACTGGACAGGATCGGCCGCGGTGGTGACCGGCGGGGCTTCGGGCCTCGGCGAGGCGACGGCCCGCCGGCTGGCGGAGGACGGGCTGAAGGTCACGCTCTTCGACCTCAACGCCGAGCGCGGCGAGGCCGTGGCGGGTGACATCGGCGGGACTTT
>JAMWZF010000439.1 GCA_024304875.1 Paracoccaceae bacterium | reverse complement strand
GTCGGCGCCCTCGAACTGGGCCCGCGCGGCCGCGCCCTCGTCGGTGCGGCTGATGTAGGACAGGCAGCGGTTGGCGAGGCTGCGCCGCGCCGCATCCGCCGCGCCCGGGTCGTAGGGGCCGCTGACGCTGTTGGCGTCGCGGACATTTGCCAGGTCGTCCGAGAGGGCCTCGGCCATGTGGACGATCAGCGACTCCCGCGCCTGGTGGATCGACGTGGGATCCGGGACCTGGCCGACATCGTGAAGGTGCTGGGCGATGTCGCCGGCGCCGGGAACGGCCAGCATCAGGGACCGGAAGGCCGGATCGAGGCTTTCGTCGGTCAGGACCGCGCGCAGCCCCTCGATCAGCCCTGCATCCGGCACCGCACCCTCGGTGATCATCGCCGTCAGCCCGTCGCGGTACTGGCGCTGGGCCGCGTCCCAGCGGACGTAGGGGTCGGTGTCATGCGCCAGAAGGAAGCGCAGCTCCTCCGCCCCCGGCGTCCGCTCGAGGATGACGGGCGCCGAGAATTCCCGCAGAAGCGAGGGGATGGGCTTCGCGCCAAGGTCGTGGAACTCGAACCGCTGGCGCGCCTCGGTCAGTTCCAGCACACGGGTCGGCACCACCTCGTCGCCGTTCGGCGACAGAAGGCCGACAGCCACGGGGATCACCTGCGGCTCCTTCGGTGAGCCGTCGGGCGTGGGCGGGGAATATTGTTCGATGTCGAGGATGTAGGTGCCGTCGTCGAAGTCCTCGTGAACCTTCAGCCGCGGCGTCCCGGCCTGCGAATACCACCGCTTGAACTGCGTCAGGTCGCGGCCGGTCACCTCTTCGAAGGCGTGCAGCCAGTCCTCGATGGTGGCCGCCTGGCCGTCGTATTTCTCGAAATAGTACCGCAGGGCGTCGTCGTAGGCGGCCTCGCCGACGAGGCGCCGCAGCATGCCGATGACCTCGGCCCCCTTCTCGTAGACCGTGATGGTGTAGAAATTGTCGATCTCGACGAAGCTTTCGGGCCGGACCGCATGGGCCAGCGGCCCCTGGTCCTCGCGGAACTGGGCGGTGCGGATCGTCGCGGCGTCCTCGACCCGCTTGACCGCGGCCGAGCGCATGTCGGAGGTGAACTGCTGGTCCCGGAAGACGGTCAGCCCTTCCTTGAGGCACAGCTGGAACCAGTCGCGGCAGGTGATCCGGTTACCCGTCCAGTTGTGAAAATACTCGTGGGCGATCACGGCCTCGATGCGCTCGTAATCGGCGTCCGTCGCGGTCTCGGGCGAGGCGAGAACGAGGGCGGAGTTGAAAATGTTCAAGCCCTTGTTCTCCATCGCGCCCGCGTTGAAGTCGTTGACGGCGACGATGTTGAAGATGTCCAAGTCGTATTCGCGTTCGTAGACCTCTTCGTCCCACCTCATCGAGGCCTTGAGGGCCTCCAGCGCGAAGTCGCACTTCCCCTCGTCTCCGGGCCGCACCCAGATGTTGAGGTCGACGCCGCGCCCGCTCTTGGTCGTGAACCGGCCCGGCACCGAGACAAGGTCGCCGGCGACCAGCGCGAAGAGGTAGGAGGGCTTCGGCCAGGGGTCATGCCATTCGGCCCAGCCGGTCCCGGCCTCGCCGGGGTTGCCGTTCGACAGCATCACGGTGTGGTCGCTCTCGATACGGACGGTGAAGGGGGCAAGGACGTCGGGGCGGTCGGGATAGTAGGTGATCCGGCGGAATCCCTCGGCCTCGCACTGGGTGCAGTAGATGCCGTTCGACATGTAGAGCCCCTCGAGACTGCGGTTGCCCGAGGGGTCGATCTCGACCTCCGCCGCCCAGGTGAAGGCCGTATCGGGGACGTCGCAGGTCAGGCCCTCGTCCGTGACTTCGGGCTCGACCGGCTGGCCGTCGATCCGGGCGGTGATCAGCTTCAGCCCCTCGCCGTTCAGAAAGAAGGCCCGGTCCTCCGTCGCCGGGTTGGGCACGAAGCGGATCCGGCTCGACACCCGCGTGCGCGTCGGCTCGAGGTCGAAGCTGAGGTGCACCTCCTCCACCAGCCAGGCGGGAGGCCGGTAGTCGGCGAGATGGATCGGCTGGGGTGCGCTGTCTGTCTGGTCGGTCATCGGCTTGCCTTTCGCCCCTCGGGGTCCCACGTCAGAAGCGAGGTTAGGGAAGGGCCGGGGCCATGGCCAGACATCGCAAACCCTCCGAGCGGCCGGAGAAGATCTGCGCCACCTGCGGGCGCCCGTTTTCCTGGCGCAAGAAGTGGGAAGCGGTTTGGGACGAGGTCAGGTACTGCTCGGAGCGGTGCCGCCGGACGCGGGGCCGGGACGCACCGGCAAAGCCGCCAGCCCCCTGAGCCCGATCCGCCGTTGTAGCGGCAGGGCGTCCGGGTCGCCGTCGATCCGCGCCCGCGGAAACCACTCGATCAGCCGCGACAGCGCCACCTGCGCCTCGATCCGAGCCAGCTGGATTCCGAGGCAGACGTGCGGGCCGTGCCCGAAGCCGAGGTGCGCGTTGGGCCGCCGGGCCGGCTCGAACGTCCAGGGCGCGTCGAAGCGGGCCGGGTCGCGGTTGGCAGCGATCAGCAGCGGAACGACCTTGTCCCCCTTCGCCAGCGTCACGCCGCTCAAACTCACGTCCCTGGCCACG
>JAMWZF010000438.1 GCA_024304875.1 Paracoccaceae bacterium | reverse complement strand
ATGCCGCCCACGCTGGTGCGTCGGCTGGCGGTGATCGGTTTCGCCTTCGCTTTCGTCGCGGTCGCCTTCCTGCCGTTCTTCGGCACCGACTTCGGGAAGGGCGCGGTGCGCTGGTACTCCCTCGGCTTCGCTTCGGTCCAGCCTTCCGAATTCCTCAAACCCGGCTTCGTGGTGATCGCCGCCTGGTTCATGGCCGCCAGCCAGGAGGTGGGCGGCCCGCCGGGCAAGACCTATTCCTTCGTGCTGACGGTCCTGATCGTGGCGATGCTGGCCCTGCAGCCCGACTTCGGCCAGGCCTGCCTGGTCCTCTTCGCCTGGGGCGTGATGTACTTCGTCGCCGGGGCGCCGATGGTCCTGCTCCTGGGGATCGCCGGCATGGTCGTCTTCGCCGGCACGCTGGCCTATTCCAACTCCGAGCACTTCGCCCGCCGGATCGACGGCTTCCTCAACCCCGAGATCGACCCGACGACGCAGCTGGGCTACGCCACCAACGCGATCCGCGAGGGCGGACTGTTCGGCGTCGGCGTCGGCGAGGGGCAGGTGAAATGGTCCCTGCCGGACGCCCATACCGACTTCATCATCGCCGTTGCGGCCGAGGAATACGGCCTCCTGCTCGTCATCGTCATCCTCGCCCTCTACGCCACCATCGTCGTGCGCAGCCTCGTGCGCCTGATGAAGGAGCGCGACACCTTCATCCGCCTCGCCGGCTGCGGCCTGGTCTGCTCGTTCGGGGTGCAGGCGATGATCAACATGGGCGTCGCGGTGCGGCTCCTGCCGGCCAAGGGGATGACCCTGCCGTTCGTCAGCTACGGCGGGTCCTCGCTCATCGCGGGGGGGATCACCGTCGGCATGCTGCTGGCCTTCACCCGGTCGCGGCCGCAGGGCGAATACGCCGACATCTTCCAGAGGACGGGCCGGTGAGAGCAGGGGGCGCCCTGCCTTCCTCCAACCCGGCCGGGTCCGCCAGGCCGCGCCGGCGAAATGCGTTTTCTTGCCAGAATGAAGCAGGAGCGCCGCGCCCCTCCTTCATTCTGGCCCGAAAACGCGAATCGGACACCGGCCGGAGGTCCGACCCTTCCGGCAGGGGCGCGCCATGAGCCGCCTTGCCGTGATCGCCGCGGGGGGCACGGGGGGGCACATGTTCCCCGCCCAGGCCCTGGCCGAGGCCCTGCTGGAGCGGGGCTGGCGGGTGCGCCTGAGCACCGACGACCGGGGCGCGCGCTACGCGGGCGGCTTTCCCGAGGCCTGCGAGATCGTGACCACGAAGTCGGCCACCTTCGCGCGGGGAGGGGTGGTGGCGAAGGCGCTGGTGCCCCTGCGGATCGGGTTCGGGCTGATCGGGTCCACCCTGCGGATGGCCGTCCGTCGCCCCACTGTCGTGATCGGCTTCGGCGGCTATCCCACGATCCCCGCGCTGGCGGCGGCCTGGGTCCTGCGTGTGCCGCGGATGATCCATGAACAGAACGGCGTGCTCGGCAAGGTGAACGAGGTCTTTGCGCGGCGGGTCGACCGCATCGCCTGCGGGACCTGGCCGACCCGGTTGCCGGACGGCGTGGAGGGCATCCACACGGGCAACCCCGTCCGTGCCGCCGTCCGGGCCGAGGCGGGGGCGCCCTACGCTCCGCCGACAGAGGGGCCGATCCACCTTCTGGTGATCGGCGGCTCCCAGGGCGCGCGGATCCTCAGCGACACGGTGCCCCCCGCCCTTGCCGACTTGCCCGAGGTGATGAAGGCCCGCCTGCGGGTCAGCCACCAGGCCCGGGGCGAGGACGAAGAGCGCGTCCGCAGCTCCTACGCCGAGGCGGGGATCGAGGCCGAGGTGCAGCCTTTCTTCGGCGACGTGCCCGAGCGGATGCGGCAGGCCCACCTCGTCGTGTCGCGCGCCGGGGCGTCGTCCATCGCGGACCTGACGGTGATCGGACGCCCGGCGATCCTGATCCCCTATGCCGCCGCCGCCGGCAACCACCAGGCGGCCAATGCCAAGCCCCTGGGCGAGGCCGGCGCGGCCGTTGTCATCACCGAGTCCAAGCTGACCGCCGAGGGCCTGACCGACCGGCTGGCCACGCTGGTCGGCGTGCCCGAGGCGGCGGCGAAAATGGCCGGAAACGCCCTGAACCTCGGCCGCCCCGACGCCACGGAGCGGCTTGTTGAACTCGTCGAGAAACTGGCAGAGACCAAGGACACCCAAAATGCATGACGGAAGCCTGATGATGAATGCCGCGACCAAGCTCCCCCTCGACGTCGGCCCGATCCACTTCGTCGGCATCGGCGGCATCGGCATGTCGGGCATCGCCGAGGTCCTCTTGAACCACGGCTACGTCGTCCAGGGGTCTGACCTGAAGTCGACGCCGATCACCCAGCGTCTGGCGAAACTGGGCGCGCATGTCTTCGAAGGGCAGAGCGCCGAGAACCTGGCCGAGGCCGAGGTCGTCGTCATCTCCTCGGCCATCAAGCCGGGCAACCCGGAACTGGACGAGGCCCGCCGCCGCGGCCTGCCCGTCGTCCGCCGGGCCGAGATGCTGGCCGAGCTGATGCGCCTGAAATCCAACGTCGCCATTGCCGGCACCCACGGCAAGACGACCACGACCACGATGGTTGCGGCCCT
>JAMWZF010000437.1 GCA_024304875.1 Paracoccaceae bacterium | reverse complement strand
ATAATGCCGCTCAGCACCCGCCGGTCATCGACCCGGGGGCGACCGTGGGACTTCGGAAAGAAGGGCCGAAGACGCGCCATCTGCGCCTCGGTCAACCAGAACAGATCAGCCATTGCACCGCTCGCTTTTTCCAGCAGTGAATCACGGCTCCATATTCCAATCAATGGGTCCTGACCCTAGCGTTCCGACGTCCTCGGCGCGGCGAAAACCGGATCGGTCCGCCCGGATCTCCCCTCAGCTCTTCGCCCGTCCGCCCGGCAGCCGGACCCTGTCGTCGTCAGTCTTGATCGGGTCGCCCTCCTCGAGGACCTCGGCCATCCGCGTCTCGAGATCCTTGTTCAGCTGGTGCGCCTTGTCGACGTAGGCCGGGTTGTCCTCGACCGGGACCCCCGGTTTCCAGAGCGCCGCCAGCTCGCGCAGGGCGCGGCGGTCGTGGCGGTAGTAGGACATCTCGACCTGGTTGGCCTCGAATTCGCTCAGCCCCATGTTCTCCAGCACGTAGCGGCCTGCGCGCAGGGAGGAATCGAAGAGTTCTCGCACGATGTCGTTGGCGCCTGCCTGGTAGAGCTCGAACACATGGGTCCGGTCGCGGGCGCGGGCGACGATGTGGATGTCGGGACGGATGCGGCGGGCGTAGCGGACCAGCTTGGTCGCCGACTCGCGCGCGTCGAGGGCGACGACGAAGACCTGCGCCTCGTCGATGCCGGCGGCGTGCAGCAGGTCAGGCCGGGTCGGGTCGCCGAAGTAGCCCTTGAAGCCGAAGCGGCGCATCGTCTGGACCGCGGCAAGGTTGTTGTCGAGGACGGTGGTCGAGAAGCCGGCGCTTTCCACCAGCCGGGAGACGACCTGCCCGAAGCGCCCGATGCCGGCGATGATGACCTTGCCCCGCTGGTCGATCTCGTCCGCCGGCAACTCCTCGGCCTTCTCGACCGAGCGGCGCGACAGCCAGTCGTGGAGGATGAAGAGCAGTGGCGTGATCAGCATGGAGAGAGCCACGACCATCAGGGCCATGCTGCCGATCCGGTCGGTGAGCACGGAGGTGGTCAGCGAGAAGGAGATCAGGACGAAGCCGAACTCCCCCGCCTGCGCCAGCCCGAGGGTGAAGAGCCAGCGGTTCCGCCCCCGCAGCTTGAAGGCGGTGCCGAGGATGTAGAGGATCGCACCCTTCACCAGGATCAGCGCAAGGGTCAGTCCCAGCAGCGTCAGCGGCATCGACACGAAGAGGTCACGGTCGATCCCCGCGCCGACGGTGATGAAGAAGAGCCCCAGCAGCAGGCCCTTGAAGGGTTCGAGGTCGCTTTCCAGTTCGTGCCGGAATTCGCTGCCGCCGAGGACGACCCCGGCGAGGAAGGTGCCGAGGGCGGGGGAGAGGCCGACCATCTGCATCAGCACCGCGACGCCGACGACCATCAGGAGGGCGAGGGCGGTATACATCTCGCGCAGGTTGGCGTGGTGGATGTGGCGGAAGACCGGCTTGGTCAGGAACATGCCCGCCAGGATGACGAGCCCGACCGCGCCCAGGGTGACAAGGGTGACGCCCCAGCCCGGCAACCCTTCGACCAGGCTCATGGAGTGGTGCGCGTCCCCGGCATGGGTTTCGACCCCGCCGCGCAGGAGCGATCCATCCTCGCCGATGCTGGGGCCGCCGGCCACCACCAGCAGGGGCAGGACCGCCAGCATCGGGATCACCGCGATGTCCTGGGTCAGCAGGACCGAGAAGGTGGACCGGCCGCCTGCGGTCTGCATGAGCCCCTTCTCCGACAGGGTCTGCAGCACGATCGCGGTGGAGGAGAGCGCGAAGATCATCCCGAGCGCCAGACCGGTCTGCCAGGCGAAGCCGAAGCCGATGGCCCCGGCGGTGATCGCCGCCATGGTCAGGACGATCTGCATGCCGCCCAGTCCCACCAGCTTGTGCCGCATGTCCCAGAGCGCGCGGGGGTCGAGCTCGAGCCCGATGAGGAAGAGCATCACGACCACGCCGAATTCGGCGAAATGCTGCAGCTCTTCCGTTTCGGCCCCGATGCTGGGGACAAAGCCGATGGCGATGCCCGCCAGCAGGTATCCCAGCACCGAGCCAAGCCCCAGCCGCGCGGCAATCGGCACCGCGACGACGGCGGCGCCAAGGTAGATCGTGGCGGAGAGCAGGGCTTCGAACATGCCCCGATAATGACGGCTCTGGCGGCAGTAGCAACGCGGCGTGTGCGCCGGGCGCGCTGGCGGGGTGTGCCGCCAGGCCGACGGCTCAGCCGGCGGGCATCTGCAGACGCTGCATCCGGCCGCGTTTCTGGTAGTCGAGGTAGTTCTCGCCGATCACCGCGACCTGTCCGCCGTCCAGCCGGTCGCCGGTGCGGATCACCGAAGAGCTGCTGCCTTCGGAGGTGCCGGGCCAGTGGTATTGTCCCTCCCAGCCGCTGGCGGGCCAGCTTTCGATACCGGGAATGTTCGCGCGGGTCACCGGAACGACCTGAAAGGTCGGAATCTCGGAGTTCTTTTCATTCACAACTTCGGATTGCAGAGCGGCGCCGCGCGGCAGGCTGCAGGCGGTCAAAAGTACAACTGCGCCCAGAAGGGCCAGTACGGTCCGTCGTCTTTGTTCCAATCCGCCCCT